>JASLCY010000558.1 GCA_030151925.1 Oligoflexus sp. | reverse complement strand
GTTCGATCAAACTCGTACCAGCTTCCCCGCTCCGGTATGGTTTTGTCATGCCCCCTCCCTCTTTGCTCTTTGTTATCGGTCAATTAGAGCTAGATCTGTAGTTTTAGTTTTGAGCGGTTGACGGGACTGACGTATTCTATTTTTATTAAAGAACAATGCTTTGGTTATGGGGAGTTGATTGTGCAAGTTTATTACATGACGAAAGATTTTCGTGGTTCAAGCCACGTTGCGGGGCGAGATCAATTTGCTTTTATCCAACGGAGAACCAGCGGATACGACTGGACATTTTGTTAGAAAAAAGCGAAATTCGTACTTCTTTATAGTCGCTAAAATAACTCTCCGGGATTTGTGAGATAACATGCTGCCTCGTTCTCTTTCCCGAAAAGTACTGGCCTATATCCTGACAGCCTCAACCCTGATCACCACGGCGTTGACCGCGATCACCTTTTATTTCGATTACCGCTCCGAACTCGGCCTCCTCGATCGGAGTTTCGGCCAGCTCGAACGCCTGACCCTCGGCCCTCTCAGCAACGCCGTATGGAGCTTCGACGACGAGCAGATCTCCAAGTTCCTCGAAGGGATCGTGGCCACCGGCGACTTCGTCGAGGCCGACCTCTTCGATATGGACGGCACGGAACTCTACACGTTCCATCGCCCCGACCACGACCAGAGGTCGAACTTCCCCTTCGAGATGCTGGTCGAGACGCCCTCGGTCGACAAGACTTTCAAACTCATGATGAACCAGGGGCAGAACCAGCTTCGCGAAGTCGGGACCCTGCGCGTGAAAGCCTCGCGCATCGCCATCCTCCAACGCCTCATGCAAAAACTGCTCCTGACCTTCGGCCTGCAGGCGATCAAGACGCTGATCATCAGCCTCGTCATCCTCGCGATCGTCCAGAACCTCCTCACGCGGCACATCATGCATGTGGCCCGTTATCTCGAGAATCTCCGGCTCAGCTCCCTCCGCTTCGCCGAGCCCTTGAGCCTGAACAGGCATAACCGCAGCCCCGACGAATTCGATTCCCTGGTGAGCACCGTGAACGTGATGGTGAACGAACTCTCGCTCTATCAGAAGCAGAACGAGGACAGGCTCCAGGAGAAGGAGCGGGAGATCGAAGTGCAGAAGATGAACGCCATCAACTCCGCTCGCCTCGCCAGCCTCGGGGAGATGGCGGGCGGCATCGCCCACGAGATCAACAACCCGCTGGCGATCATCGTCGGCAGCGCGCAGCGCCTCGAGCGCGAGCTCGACAACAACAACTTCAGCCAGGTGCGGAAGTGCTCGAACCAGATCCGCCAGACCTGCGAGCGCATCGGCAAGGTCGTCGCGAGCCTGAGGAAGCTCGCCCGCGACGGCGAGAACGGGCCGAAGACCCGCTTCTCCATGGCGAAGCTCGTGCAGGAGGTCCTCTCCCTCTGCGAGGAGAAGATCCGGCAGGACAGCATCACGATCGAGGTCGACATCCAGGAGGACTTCGACCTGGTGGGCAACGAGGTCGAGGTTTCCCAGGTGCTCTTCAACCTCATCAACAACGCGGCCGACGCGGTCCGCATGCTCGATCGCAAGTGGATCCATATCATCGGCACGCGCCGCAACGGTTCCTACGTGATCTCGGTCATCGATTCGGGGAAAGGCATCCCCGACCCTATCGCCTCGCGCATCATGGAACCGTTCTATACCACCAAGGAAGTCGGCAAGGGCACGGGCCTCGGCCTGAGCATCTCGCTGTCGATAGCCAAGCGGCACGGCGGCGATCTCAAGCTCGACATGCACTCGCTGCATACGAAGTTCGATCTCTATATACCGGAAGAACTGCAGGCGGCGCTCACGTCGAACGGCTGAGCGGAGGCGCAATCTTCTCAAACGAAAAAGAGGTCTCGTCCCCGAGACCTCTTTTTTCATGCGGTTTCACAGTTCCTTAACGGCCAGCCTGGGCAACCTTCTGGCTCTTGCAGTCGGGAACGGCATCGCTCGAAGCGTCGAGCGAGCAGAGGGTGGTGTTCAGGTAGTAGTAGCTGAGGATCTGCTTGTAGGTCCAAGCCTTCTGCTCCGCGAGCGCCGCGGCTCCCTGCTGACTCATCCCCACGCCGTGGCCGAAGCCGATCCCCTTCACGAGCATCGTGCGCGGAGCCTTGGGATCCTGCTCGATGGTGAAGAGCGGCGAAGGCAGCTGGCCCGCGACCTTACGGAAGAGGTTTAAGGAGAAGGTCTTATGCTGACCGGAAGAATCGATCATAGCCATGGATTTTACGCGTCCCGACGGGGAACGTCCCACCACGGGGATCACGATGCTCTTCAGAGCGCGGCCTTTTTCCAGGAGGCCTTCCTCTCGAAGCGCGGCTTCGAGCTGCGCGAGCGAGAAGCTGCGTTCCCAGACGTTTTTCGCCATCTGGAGTTCAGGCGCTTCGGGGCGAGCCACGGTAAACGGGATCGGCTGGCTCCAGACCGAGAGCGCGTCCTCGGTCTGCCCGCCGCTATCAGCGTGGTAGAACGCCTGGATCACATTGCCTTTGAAGGTCAGGATCTGGCCTTCCGTCGCGCTGATCGCGCTATCGGTCTTGTCCGATAGAAGCGTGTCGCCGGTATAAGCCTGATAGTTGATCGTATCGTCGACGTCATAGATGCGATCGCTGCCGAAGCGTCTTGCGTAGATGAGGTGATAAACCGCATAAGTCCGCGCAGCCACGGCCTGCGTCTTGAGGGTTTCCATCGGCCAGTCGCGATAGACTTCCGAGGGGACCACGCCGCGCAGGTAGTTCTTCAGATCGATGATGTTGATCGCTTCGAGCTCGCCGTCGACCGGTCTGATATAGAGGGAGCCCGAATAGCTATAGGCCGGGAGACCGTTATCCCGCGTGATTTTGAAAGGCTCGCTGCAACGCACGATGACCGCTGAGGGCAAAGTCGCTGCGGTGACGTCCATGGTCTTGAAATGCTGTTTGACGCCGCCTGTCGCCACGGCCCTTTCCGCAGAGGCGGGCAGGAGCTGGCAGTTGCCGTTGGAACTTACGATGAAATGATTGCGGACGGTATCGAGCCCCTGAGGCTTATAGTCTTTATCATGCGGGAAGACTTTGACACGAACCATAGTACGTGACGAAACGCCGGCGGAAACCAGATCGAGCATATAACGATTCGTATCGGCGAGATCCGCAGCGCGGACACCATTCTTGGCGTTCATACTCAAAAGGGCTAGAAGCACCATCAACACTTTGTTGTTCAAGCCATTCATAGACTCTCCCTACTCTGTATCAAAGTGGCCGTCTTCTAACATGGCCCGTACAAAGGAGGCAAGGCTAACAATCTAGGTCTCTGAAATAACTCAACTTCTCTCCCACAACCTAGATCGGCATCTGGCTTATTTCCTGAAGTATTAATTTGTATTTCAACTCAACTATTTGTTTTTATTGATCTTAAAATATTTTTTTGTTTTTCGATTAAACAGCGTTGACAAAGCAACTACGACTGGTTTAGTTTGGCGTTGCGTCAGAAGACGCTAATCAAACGCTAGGAGACAAAAGCATGTTGTTTATCGAAAATCTCGCACAATCTCAGTCTGTTGAAGCTCCTGCTCAAACCGTGTCCCTGCTCCCTCTCCAGAACTACGTTATTAAAAACATCAGTGAAGACATCAGCTTGGATGATCTTGCCGCGACGGTCGGCATCTCGAAGTTCGCGCTGACCCGTCTCTTCCATAAGCATTATGGTATAGCTCCCATGCGCTGGCTCTGGTCCTTCCGCGCTCACCTCGCCCGCGACATCATTGAAAAGGGCCTGGGACTCGCTCTGATGGACGTTCTTACGCTCTGCGGCTTCAACAGCCCTCAGCACTTCTCTCGCTTCTTCCGTAAGACTTTCCGCCAGGCTCCTTCGAGCCTCGTGAAAGCTATGGTAACTAGCCAGGATGCCGCTGCTGTCGCCCATGCGAAACAAGAGCTCTACGAAGGTTTCAAAAAAACCGTCAGCGAGTCGCTCCGCACTTACAGCGAAAAATGCAAGCTGGTGCCCATGGAAGCTCAACCGGCCTCTTCCGAACCAGCGATGGACGTCGTCCTCGCTTAATCCCTAGAGAATCGAAAAAGCTAAGGCGAGCTTCGCAGGAAGCTCGCCTCGATTCTTTTGGGGAAGATTCTTTGAGCCTGACGTTTCTCTAGTATCGTCTCAGCTCACAAAGCCTGCATGGTAACTTCTACCTTGGCGTCTCGGGGAAGACTTGCGAACCGGATCTGACCATTCTCTAAGAGGTAGCTGCTCGTCTCGACCCCGTTCACCAGAACCTGCCAGCTGGCGTTCTGCGGTATCGACTCCGGAGCCCCGAGATCGAACGCCTCCTTATGCTCGGATTCGTAGGAGAAGGCGATGTTCACCTTATCGCTGCTGCTGTATCCGCAGCTCTTCAGGTCCATCTTGCTGCCGAGGATCACGAAGCTGGTGCACTCCTTGCCGGCGGCCGACTTCACTTTGATCGAATCCGATTGCATGTCCACCGGCAGGTCAACCGACCAGCTCACGCTGCCCATCGAGGCTTTGACCGTTAAAGTGCGGCCTGGAGAGTAATCCGCTTCCGAGAAGACCAGGCTGTCGCCGTTCCGAACCGCATTGACTTTAGCGCCTGAGGCATCGGTGATGCTGACGGAATCGAGATCGTTGAAGGCGATAGGATAGACCAGACGGTGCTCGAGGATGCTGTTGAACGAGATGCTGATGCTGGCCTTATCGGCCGGAGCCTTGTTGAAGACCACCACATCGTCGCTGGCGCGGAAGCTGAAATCCGCCTTGGTCATCGCTACGCCGTTGACGAGGACCGCGATGCTGCTGCCGTCGGCGTCGCTGCCCAGCGCAAACTCACGAGTCAGGTCCACGCCCTTGCGGTAAACCACTTTTACCGAAGCGCCGGATTTAGGAGCGGAAGCGAAGTGGATAGCGTTGGCGTTCGCATCGAAGCTGAACGATTTGGATTCCACGCCATCGATATAGACTTTCGCGCTGCCGCCGTCGGCTTTCTCGCGCAGGGCGAAATCCGTCTTGGGAGTGTCGGCGCTGTAGGTATAGCTGATGCTGATCTGAGCGTCGGCCGCAGGAGCCTTATCGAAGGCGACGATGCTGCCTTGCACGGAGTAGCCGGAGCTCTGGGTCGAGCCGTTGACGGTGATCTTCACCGAGCCGCTGTCAGGCTTATATTTCAGGTTGAACTGGGTGAGCAGGATAGTGCTGATATCCTTACTCACGGCCTTGAGGGTGGCGCTGTAGTCGGCGTCGCAGATGGAACCCCAGGTTCCGCCTGTCTGGTCGATCACAGCCGCGTATTGGGTCGCTTTATTCGCCATGGTTTTACATTGCGAAGAACTCAGGCTGGGGTGGCCGATCAAACCGTAGACGCGGGCGTTGACGCCTGGATTACGGATCGAAGAGAGGTAATCGGTCAGGTACGAGGTCTTCGCCCAGGGATCGC
>JASLCY010000545.1 GCA_030151925.1 Oligoflexus sp. | reverse complement strand
GTGCTGATCTCCACCGCCGCCGGCGAGAAGGAGCTCGCGGAGAAGGATTACGCGGGTTGGGGCCAGTCGGTGGAAGAGGTCGGCCGGCACATGTCGCAGTACTTCACGCCGGAATTCGCGGGCCGCAACAGACTCCTGATCGATGCGATGAACAAGCAGATCTTCCAGGCGATACAAGAGGACAACTTCGTCGAGAAGGCGGAGGCGCAGAGGCGCGCGATCGAGGGCCTCGATAACGCGGCGCTGCTGAAGAAGATCAGCTGCCCGACGCTCATCCTGCACGGCAGCGTGGATCGCATTATCCCGGTTGAAGCGGCGAAGAGGTTGAATCAGGGGATCGCGGGGTCGGAGCTTAAGATCATCGAAGGGGCGGGGCATCTGCTCCTAGCCGAGGACAGCAAGCGCCTCAGCCAGGAGATCGTGGATTTCTGCCAGAGCCATAGGGGTTAGGAATTCATGCTCGCGATGAGCTGGACTTCGGATTCCGCCAGGCCCAGCTCGCGCGCGACCTGCGCCGGCGCGATGCCGCGTGAAAGCATGTGGCGCGCGTCCACGTATTTCTTGTCTTCCAATTCCTCCAGCACGTCCTGGTAGGGCACGGAGCTGTCGAAGAACTTCGTGAGCTTCTCGCCGCGCGTGAGCGCCTTCTGCAGGAGCTGGCGCTCTTCGCCCGCCTTCTTCAGGAGGGAGCTGAAGCCCGTGCGGCGCTTGTCGATCTGCTGGATCGATTCCTCGAGGCGATGGCGCGCTTCGCCGAGGAGCGCCTCGATCTCGCTCTGCAGCGATTGCACGCCCGATTTCAGCTCCATATCGGTCTCGGTGGCTATCATCGCCACCTTCTCATAGAGAAGCTTCATCTCCGCGTGCTTCTGCTGGAGGTCTTCGCGCACCGCGTCCCGCATCTCCTTGATAAGGCGATGCTCGTGGTCGAGTTCACGCAGCATTTCCAGCGTCGCGGGCGTCTCCTGGCGCTTCTTGAGCGCGAGCAGGACGAGCCCGATGAGGACGGCGTCGACGCCGATAAGGAGAGCGAGCAGGGTCGAATTCATAAGCGCCTCATACGAAAAAAGCTGATCCGACGGAACCAGCTTCATCTTGGGGAGAGGGTTCTCAGCCTTCCTGGAGGAAAGCCTTCAGAACCTGCTCGTCCACTTCATCCATGTTCACGGTGCGGGCGAGGAGGATCTTCTTCTTGCCGCGCTTGCCGACTTCCTCCGACGAGACCACCTTCACGAGGATCTTGAAGTTGTCGGGAGTATCGATCCGGCTGTAGTCCACGAAGCGGCGCTTGCGCTCCCAGTAGTCCGGGATGTTCACGAAGATCTTGAGGAGGTCGCCTTCCTCGTATTCGTGCGAGACGCGGAGCTGCATTCCGAAGGGACTGATGTGCACGGTCTGCGCGTCTTCCTCGCCGGTCTCCGCGTTGATGCCGTATTTCGCGACGCCGACCGACAGGCGGCGGTTCGAGCGAGGGTACTTCTTCACCATGTCTTCGTTGAAGACGATCAGGGGCGATTCTTCTTGCTCGGCCTGAGGATTCTTGTCTTTCATGCTGGTCCTTCTTTACTTCGCTGCTGCTTGCTTCTTCAGGGTCTGGTCGATCTTATCGAGCTTGTCTTTCAGAGCCTGCCCCGTGAAAGGCTTCACGATGTAGTTGCTCACGCCGGCTTTCACCGCCTCGATGATGTTTTCCTTCTCCGCTTCCGCGGTCACCATGAGGAAGGGGAGGTGCTTGAACTTGGGGTGCGCGCGCACGGCCTTGAGGAGCTCGAGACCCGTCATGTGCGGCATGTTCCAGTCGGAGACTATCATCTCGAAGTCGCCTTCCGCCTCGAGCATCTTGAAGGCCTGCTCGCCGTCTTCCGCTTCCGTGAAGTTATCGAACCCGTTCTGCTTCATGAGGGTCTTCACGATGCGCCTCATCGTCGGGAAATCGTCGACGACGAGGATCTTGAGGTCACGTTTAAAGAGGGTCATCCCGATATCTCCTTCGCATCAGTCGGTGAGGATAGGCTTCAGTTTCGATCTCAGCTTCTCGACGGCTTGCGTGTGGAGCTGGCTCACGCGCGACTCGGTCACCTCGAGGATGCGGCCGATCTCTTTGAGGTTGAGGTCCTCGTAGTAGTAGAGCGAGAGGACGAGCTTCTGCTTCTCGGGCAGCTCATCGATGTGCCGCACGAGGAGGTCGCGGATGCCCTTGCTCTTGAGCTGCGTGAAGGGGTTCTTCGAGCTGGTGTTCTCGAGGCACTCGAGCAGGGACTTGCGGTCCTGCTGGTTCGGGCCCGAGAGCTCGTCGATGGAGAGCAGCGTCACCGCCTTCACCTTCGAGACCATATCGTAGTATTCCTCGAGCTGGATGCCGAGGGCGTCGGAGAGCTCCTCATCGGAGACCGCGCGGCCGAGCTTCTGCTCGAGCTCGGCGTAGGTCTTCTCGATCTTCTTGGCCTTATCGCGCACCGAACGCGGCACCCAGTCCTGCGAACGGAGTTCGTCGAGGATCGCGCCGCGGATACGGAACTCCGCGTAAGTCTTGAATTTATTGTCCCGCGACGGATCGTATTTCTCGATCGCATCCATGAGGCCGATAACGCCGGCGCTGATGAGGTCGTCGATATCGATGTTCGAGGGCAAACGAGCGGCGATCCTCTGCGCTACGAAACGGATGAGCGGCGCGTAGTCCATGATGAGCTGATCGCGCAGCTTGCCGTCGACGCCTTTGGTATCCTGCTTATAGCGTTTGACAAGACCTTTCATACGGAAGCATCTCCCTTACAAAGCCGGTTTCAAAGCGCGCGCAACGCAACGTGGTTGGGGAACAAGAGGTCGCTGAGACCGCGGCTCGCATCATCCCTTGGTTCACTGATAAGCTGTTCGATGACCTTCCTGGCGATTTCGTTCCAGGCCTGGCCCGAGAGCGTGTGTTTCACCTGCTCGTCGCCCGCGCGCTGCATGATCACGCTGCGCTGCACCACTTCATCGCGCGGCACGACGCCGGCGAAGCCGAGGTCGTAGGCCAGGAAGCGTTTCGCGACGTCCGCGAGGTTCTGGTAGACCTTGTGCCCCTGGGCCTGCGCCACGGTCTGGTTCACCAGGAGGTCGATGCGGCGTTTGCCGTATTTCTCGCACATAACTTTGACGAAGGCGTAAGCGTCCGTCTGGGCATGGGGGTCAGGAGTCGTGACGAGCAGGATGGAGTCCGCGATCGAGTTGAGATGGAGGACGGATTCGGAGATCCCTGCGCCGGTGTCGATGAAAAGCACATCATATTGCTGCGAGATTTCCGCGATCTTATCAAGCAGCATAATCCGCTGCGTGAGCTTGAGATCGGCCAGGCCCGCGAAGCCGGAGCCCGAAGGGATGATCTTCAGCCCCATCGGTCCGTCGAGGAGCGTATCCTCGATATCCACTTCACCTTCCAAGACATCATGAATATTGTAGCGAGCCTTGCACCCGAGGACAATGTCCACGTTCGCCAAACCGAAGTCGCCGTCGAGCAGGAGGACCTTGTAACCCATGCGGCGAGCGGCGAGTGCCATGTTCACCGTGGAGACCGTCTTGCCCACGCCGCCCTTACCGCTGGCGACGCTGAGGATGAGGGGTTTCGTATGACTAGGATTCATATAAGTGCTTGTCACTC
>JASLCY010000514.1 GCA_030151925.1 Oligoflexus sp. | reverse complement strand
ACGGTTGAGCCATCGTCCCCATGCCTTTGCCTATCACGCGATCGGCGAGGAAAGCGACGTTGCCTTCATCATCCAAAACCTCTTTGACGCTCAAAGCGAAACTCAGCGGATCCTGCTCGGCGGCGATCACCTTGAGCCGGCCCTTCATCTTGCCTTCGAGCTGCGTGAAGAACCGCGGCGTCACCTTCGGATCGAGCACCAGCCCCAGCGAACCGCCGAGGAAGGGTTTTACGCGATAAGCGATGAGCGCCCAGTCGCCGTAATGCGCGCCGAGCAGGATAGCGCCTTTCGGAAAGGCCCTGGCGACCGCGGCGGCGTCGGTCGTCTCGCCGAGCGAACGCACCAGGCGCTGGCCTTCCGGATCCGCTCTGTCGACGATGCTCGCCGCGAAATAGAGGTAATTCGTGAGCACGCCCCCGAGCTTGCGCAACCGTCCCCACCCGGGGCGCGCGTGCGTATAGAACTGCAGCAGCGCGCGGCGCTCGTAAGCCCTGGCGCAGAAAGTCCAAAACACCGGGAAGAACATGATGAAATAAGCCAGGGGGCGGCCGAGCAGTTTTATGCCGCGGCCGGTGAGGCCCGCGCCTCTGAGCTCCGGGCGCGGCTTCCGCACGAGCGGGAGCTTCAGCGGCCTGTAGAGGCCGAGGCGCTTCATCGCGTGCAGGAAACACAGCCTGGTGTGAGTGCGGGTCAGAAGATAGTTGTCGTAGAGTTTATCGAAGTGCGAGATGCGCTCTTCGCGCTTCGGATAATACGTGACTACGGGTACGCAGATCGAAGGGCGGCCTTGCCAGATCATGCGTGTGATCGCTTCCACCTCGAAGGTGTAGCGGCGTCCCTTGACCGTCGCGAGCCATTCCAGGTCCACCGGATAAACGCGCAGGCCGGTCTGCGTATCGTCGAGCCAACGGCCGCTCTCCGCCCAGATCCAGAAATTGGAGAAGCTGCGCCCGAACTTGGAGCTGCCGGGAACGTCGCCGCTCTCCGCGCTGTCGAAGTCGCGGGCGCCGATGATAAGAGCATTCGGCTGCTTTTCGTGCGCGGCGATCAGGGTTTTGACGTCTTTGGCGAGATGCTGGCCGTCCGCATCAAAAGTGAGTATGGCCTTAAATCCATGCGCCGCGGCATAACACATGCCCGTGGCGATAGCGGCGCCCTTACCACGATTGACGTCGTGGTGAATCACTTCGACTTCGGGGTGCTGGAGAACAACCTGGGCAAGAGCGTCGGTACTGCCATCGTTCACGACCAGCAGAGGAACGTTCAAAGCCTTCAGATCGCGTAAAACAGCGTCCAAAGTGCTCGCGTGATTATAAACCGGAACGACGACCAATGGCGGCCGCGACAGGGCGACAAAATTTCCTTCGCGTCGGCGCGCAGTCAAGTCACTCATGCATACCCATTTCCAAAAGCCGGCCCTTGGGCGGCAATGAACCGTGAGGGTCTGACTATAAAGGAATTAAGGCACGAAGGAAATATCGGGATGGAGTTTCGATTCTTCCGGGGAAAGAAGCGGATTCGTGAGATAAAACAGGCGGCGTTTCTTGAGATTCGCGCGCTGGATGTTCGCGGCGTGTTTCTGCAGGAAGAGCTTCTCGAAGGTGCCATGCTGCAAGGCGAGTTCGAAACCGCGCTGCAGCCTCTTGTAAAGCTGCATGTTGCCCTTGTTCACGAACAGATAAGCGTCCATCGGATAGACGAGCGCGAGCTCCGATTCGACGGCCAGATCGGGATGGGCCTCCGCTTCGTCGAAGACTTCGGGAAGGCTGCGCGGGAAATAATCGAAGCGCTGCGTCTCGAGCATCTTGAAGAGGCCTTCGTAGGTCGGAGCCGTGTCCACGCGCAGGTGATTGTCCCTGAGGATGACCGCGTCGGGCCAGTCTTGCCCCTGGCCGGCGATGAGCCCGCGAAGGTTATCGAGCGATTTTACCTTCGCAAATCGGGCTTCGTCGCCCTTGCGGATCAGGAAGATCTTGATGCCCATCAGGCTCTTATGGATGCTGGGTTTGACCACCAGGAAATCGCGTTCGCGTTCGAAATTCGAAGTCGTCGCCACGACGTCGACCAATTCGCCCGCCTTGAGGCTGGCGAGCGCCCGCGTCTGGTTCATCGTCGGCGCGGGCACCAGGCGATAGGGGCCGAATTCTCCGACGGTCTCCTCGAGCAGGAGCTGCACGACGGCTTTATCGTAATCGGCCCTCCTATCTTTAAAAGACATAGGAACGGGGTGCCGTACGATAGTCACCTGAGGACTGAAGGCGTAGGCGGCCAGGCTATTGAGAAACAAGATGAGCGATATGAGTCGACGCATGATCAATCAAATTTAAAAGGACCACTCGCTTTGCAACCCGCAGGCACGGCCTCGACAGGTCGGTGTCAAACCTCGCCACTCGAATTCTACCGGGATATTCTGAGCGGTGGTTTTCTCCCGCGCGATCTTCTCATCGCGGGCTCGATCGTTAGCGACGATCGTATGACCGGAAGTATAACCGATCAAGATCGCGAGTGGGAAGTCACTC
>JASLCY010000410.1 GCA_030151925.1 Oligoflexus sp. | reverse complement strand
CCCTTCGTCAAGCCATGGTCTGCCTCCAGGCAGCCCTCGCGGAGCGTTTTTCCACGGGCGCGCAGATGGATTTCCTCAAGGCCCGGGACAGCGTCGAGGCCTCCCACTTCCTCCTGACCTCCAACGGCTCGGCCGTAGGGGAAACTCTTACCGGCATCGAGAATCGCCATCTGCTCCTGCGCATCGAGCAGCTCGCGGAAGCGGCCTCCCCCCAAAAGTGGCAGCCGGATGCGGAAACCAAAATCGCCGCTTGGCTGGATTCCAAGGATCCTTTGGTGGCCCAGTATATCTTTCAGCTGCTCGCGCAGGCCGGTTCGCCCCAAGACCACTTCGATCTCGCCTCGGGTTCGCCCTGGACCGGGGTCGTGGAAGCTTGGCAAAAGACCAAAAAGTCCCAGAACCCCTCATGCTGGTCGAACCCCGAGCGCGATGCGCTGCTGGCGTCTTTCCACAGCGACGCCAAACCTCTGTTCAAGAAGATCGAAAAGCAAAACGTCGGTTCCGACGGCTGTACGGTGGCGTTCATCATTGAGGGTACAACTGCACTCTCGTGGCAGGAACTTTCGATGCAGGCCTTCGCTCAACTTGCGAAGCCCGATCGTCACCTCGTGTCAGTGAACTTCGTGAGCGGTAAACCGAATCGTCTTCAATGCCTTTACGTCGCCCCCATGCGGCTGCCCCTAAAACACTTACAAACCCTGTCACTCAAGGGTTTTCTGTTACTTCGCGATATCAAAGAAGCAGCCAAAGACATCAAAGCCGTGATAGCAAGTTAAGGGGGGCCTAGAGCCAACCTTGCCCGTGACAGATAGTGGGAATGGTTTTATACTGAACTTAATCACTCATCGCATACGTAGGTTTTTATGGCAGTCCCTCAAATTGATGCAGGTAACTGCACTGTAGTGGTCACGCTATGCTTATGGTTGTGGACGCGACTTAAGCTGCCCGAGGGTTGCCATTATCAGGAGTCTGTGCTCCGTCGTCAGAATACGACGGCCGCCTGGTCCTTTACTCTCCTCGTTCTCCTGCAATCCATCAGTTTTTCGATGAGTCCGACCAAGACCTGGGAAACCTTCGTCGCGGTCGCGTCCGCCTTTGTTTTCTTCGGTTTTGCCGCCATCGCCTACGGCAAGGACGGCGGTTTTTGGTCGAAGCGCCGCAATCTCGGTGTGGGTTTGATCGTGACGCTCGCGGCTTTTATCGGCTCGGAGCTCGTCATCGCGCTGCCGGCCTTCATTCCCGTTCTCAGCGCGCTGGCTATCAGCCACCTCTGCCGCAGACGTTACAACCAAATCGTCGTATTGAGCGTCAAAGACCTGGAAGCGATCCACGCCAAACTTCTGAAACAAGAGGCGATCTTCCAGAATACCCGCAACTTTGACAATTTCCCCATCCAAAAGACCTCTTAAGGCCTTCTTGAAGCTTGCAATCACGGGGCGCGATCCTTAGACTCGGGTGAATTTCCAACACCCGGGAGCCCCTTCATCGTGAAAACCCTTGACGTCACCTCAATCTGCAACGCCCTCGTCGATATCCTCGTCACCGCTTCCGAGCAGGATATCCAGAGCCTCAAGCTGAACAAGGGCATCATGCACCTCGTCGACGACGCGCGTCAGCAAGAGGTCATCGCGCATTTCAAGAATACGGCCAAGACCGAGGAGCTCGGCGGCTCGAGCATGAACGCGATCCGCACCCTCGCGGCGCTCGGCTCCCGCACGTCCTTCGCCGGCGCCATCGGCCACGATACGTTCGGCGAGCTCATCCAGAAGCGCATGGGCGCGCTCGGCATCGCCTCGCACCTCGTGAAGAACGACGCGCACACCGGCCTCTGCTTCATCCTCGTGACGCCCGACGGCGAACGCACGATGAACACCAGCCTCGGCGCGAGCTGCATCTATGACGAGAGCATCGTGAACGAGCAGGAGATCAAGAACGCGAAGATCTTCCACTTCTCGGGCTACCAGTGGGCGACGCCTTCGCAGATCCGCGCGATCAAGAGAGCCCTCGAGGCCGCGAAGGCCGCCGACACCCTCATCTCCTTCGACGTCGCGGATCCTTTCGTCGTCCGCAACTGCCGGAGCGAGTTCGTCAAGCTCATCGAGGATTACGCGGATATCGTGTTCGCCAACCGCGAGGAGGCGCACCTGCTCTATGAGTCCACGCCCGAAGCCGCCTGCAACCGCATCGCGGACAGCGGCGCGATCGCCGTCATCAAGCTCGGCGCGGAAGGCGCCTTGATCGGCAAGGGCAAGGATCGTTATGCGATCAAGCCGGTACCGACCAAAGTGGTGGACACCACGGGTGCGGGCGATATGTTCGCCTCCGGTTTCCTCTACGGCGTGGTTCAAGGGAAGTCTTTGGAAGCCTGCGGGAACATCGCGGCGACGCTCGCGAGCGACGTGATCAGCCGCCTCGGCGCCAGCGTATCGCCCGAAGGCCTCGCCAAAGCGAAGACCATCTAAGGCCTCTGCGAGCGGCGACGTCGTCCGGCGTCGTCGTTTACCATTCCTCAGGTGCTTTTTTCGGCGGTTTGTAATGGATCTGGGCCGGCCCGCCGACCGAGAAATCGGCGCCGCGGAGGAGTTGCCAATAGAGCGTCTGCGCGTCTTTCCTGTGCTCGAAGATCGCGTGGGCCTCGCGAAATTCCTTG
>JASLCY010000455.1 GCA_030151925.1 Oligoflexus sp. | reverse complement strand
TGCGCGCGAGGAGGGGAAGAGCTTCTTTGACCGTAAAAAAGAGGCCTTTGAAGTTGATCCCGATGATATGGTCAAACGCCTCTTCATCCGTTTCCTCGAGAGGAGGGCAGTGGGATATGCCGGCATTGGCAAAGAGGACATCGATGCGACCATATCGTGATCTTACGGTGGCCATCGCCGCCTGCAGATGAGCGGGCTTGGTAACGTTCGCCTGAATGCCGAGGGTGTTCGGGCCGATCTCTTTACAGGCCGCGTCGAGTTTTTTCTGATCCTGGCCGATGATGATAACCTGAGCGCCCTCCTGATGGAGAAGCTTAGCGGAAGCCAGGCCGATGCCGCTGCTCCCCCCTGTGATAACTACGATTTTCCCCGAAGTCCGACCCACGCTCTTATTTCCTTCCTCTTTCAAGCACCTGCTTCAGCGATCGCAAATCCTTAGCGACGAGCTCGGCGTCGTGGGCGAAAGTCTTGTCATCGGTTTTCTCGTCTTTGAAGAGCGTAAACATCACCTCGCTGCCTTCGCCGTTCTTGAGGACGCGCATAGGGTTCGTGACCGTCTCGCCCGAAGGCAGAGTCACATCGTGATCCAAAACCCCGAACTCGTTGCTCGGCACGAACTTCACCTTCACCTGACCCATAGGTGAGTCGGCCACCCAATCGTGGCCGACCTTCTTGATCCCCTTGCTCAGACCAGCGGCCCATTGCGGAAGATTCTCCGGATTCGCGACGAATTCATAGACGGTCTTGGGCGGAACCCCGATCGACTGGGTGATCGTCTTCGATGGGAAAGTCTTCGCCGCATAAGCCTGGGTCATAAGCGCCATTCCTATCAAAAGGCCCTTCATCGTCCCGCTCGACTCGTCGAGCTCGGCGTTTCAGCCAAAAGCTCTTCGACCGCACGGCCTACGGCAGTCGTAAGCCTTGTCATATAATCGAACTGGACCTTGTCCACCTTATCGCAGGCGAGGTGGTAACAAGGGTTGTCGTCGCCTCCGAAGAAGTTCTGCGAGATGACGATAGCGGGCACGTTATACTTCCAGAAAGAAGCGTGATCGCTGCGGTTCGTGCAGGCCTCGACCTTTTTAAGGCGCAGCTCCGTATCGCGGTTCACGACCTTCATCAGGGCCGCCGTGAGATCCGCCGAAGTTCCTTCATCGCAGTCGATGGAATGGAAGGCCCCGTCGTCATCCGCGTCGTAACCCGTCATCTCCAGGTTGATGAGTCCCACGAGTTGATTGATGGTCCCCGCGCTCTTCAGCGCCTTCGCATAAGCCGCGGATCCCACCAGCCCCTTCTCCTCCTGGTCGAAGGCCACGATGCGCAGCGTATAACGCAGCGTCTCGTCTTTCAGGGCCGTCGCGATCGCGAGCGCTCCGATCGTGCCCGAACCGTTGTCGTCGGCTCCGGCGTTCGTCATATCATCCATGTGCGAAGTAAGGACGAGAACCTTCGAAGGATCGGTCCCGGCTTTTTCAGCGACGAAGTTCGCGCCGGAATAAAGGCCCGAGCTGTAGGACGGCTGCGAGGTCGTAAAACCTATCGCCTCATACTCCTGCTTCAGGTAAGCGCGGGCATTGGCCCGACCTGCCGTCGTTCCCCGCTCCTTGAGCGTGACGGCCTTGCCGTCAAGGTTCGCAGACGTCGCGCCGGAGAATTCTTTGAGCTTCTCTTCGAGGAAACTCTGCTCAACGGTCAACTTGGAGACGAAGTCACGGCTTTCGATATGGGATACGAGAGCCGTCTTGGGCAGCTGCACAAGCGTCTCTTGGCTGGCGATGTCTTCGCTGTAACGTTTGAGCCCGACGTAATCATGGGCGTCCACGCCTTCGGGCAAAGCGACGATAGCCGCATTGCCGATACGGGCGCGTTCACCGCGGAGAGGAGCGGCATCCTTCGATTCCAATTCGACCAAGATGAGGTGAGGGCTGCCCAGGGTCGAGAGGGTTTTGCTCGCGATGGCGTTGCCAACCGGCTGGCGGGTCACCACAACCTGCGCGTCGCTGGTCGAAAAACGATTGAGAAAGCGATCGACGGTGTTCTTCTTCACTGCGGAAAGGTAGAGGGAATGATTGCCAGTCAAGGGCTTGGGATTCGCTGCGGACAGGTTCGTTCCACCCAAAAAGAGGGCCGCCCCCACTACAAGACAAAGGTTTCGCACGACATCTTCTCCAATGATTATTTGCATCTACATCTACAAATAACATTGATTGCCGGCAAAATGAGATGAGCGAATTGAAACTCCAGCAGATTGCCAGCGCTAATACGTCATATCACAAAGCGAAGATCAGGGAGAGGGGACGTTCGTGTGATCCAAGCGGGAGGAAATCCCAGCGGAGGGATCCAGAGGCTTCAAGAGCTGAAAGCCTTTCAGCGAAGAATGCTGCGGCCTGTTCTTCACATAACTCCAGAAGCCCTGATCCACAACGCGGCCATGCACGGCCGAGGCGTGACGCAGAGTAGGGACGCCGTCCTTTAAGAGGAGGATCCCCTGATGAGTGATGTCTATCGCGGTTCCCAGGGAGAAGGTCTCGTCCCAGTTCCGCCGCACGAAATTCACGATGAGCGCGCCGTGGCCGAGAAGATCCCTCAGCCTCTCATCGATCCTGCTGTCCGCCGCATAATGATCGAAGGGCACAAAAGCGACCGTAACCGGCGTGGGCCTTGGATACGGCGCGGTTTTAAAGAAGATTTCGAATTGGCTCCAATGCCTCTTTTCAAACCAACGCCGCTTATCGATGAGCGTCGTGACTTTTTCGAGTTGAGCGTCGATCAGCGCGCTCACGTCCTGCATGGCGCCGCGCTTGATCTGGTAAGGCACCCAATCCAGGGAGATGAAATGCAGGCGATTGCCGAAGGAGACCTGGCCGTCCCTGTAACGTATAGCACGAAGATTGCTTCGCCAGGCGGCCTCGTCCGCGCCTTCGGTCATCGCCCAGACCGTCTCCACGAACGTGGTGCAGTCGAAGGCGTCGGTGCGATAGAGCGGATCGCCGTCATAGCTTCCAGGGCCTTCCCCCAAGGCATCGAGCTTGTAGGGTTTGCCCAAAAAAGCCTGGCTCACGTCTTCGAAGGACGCGGCTTTTGCCTGCATGCTTATCCAGGAGCTACCGCACAGGGCGATAACCAGAGGCCGAAATTTCAAGGGATAACTCGCTAAGGAAGAGGGGCTAAGATCCGAGCAATCCTTGGATCAGATCTTAATTCTAGCATAGGGCAGGGAGAGTTCCCATCAGAGAGACATGCTCAAATGGGGTTCAGGCTTGATCTTCTTATGCGTGGCCGCCAGTATTGTGCGAATCAATTCATCATGTTCCACCAGCTTGGAAAGATGGATCGTCACGCCTGATTTCATGCAGCGCTCGAGCTCCTCCTTCACCGTATGGGCCGTGAGGGCGATGATGGGTTTCTCGAACCCCTTCGCTCGAAGGATAGAGGTCGTCTCGCAGCCGTCCATATCCGGCATCTGGATATCCATGAGGACGACGTCGGCATTAAAGGATTTCAGCTCTTCGATCGCGTGAGGGCCGCTGTTCACCCCATGGATCTCCGCGCCCGCGAGAGTGAGGATCCGCGTCATGAGCATAAGGATGTCTTTGGCATCGTCGACGATCAGGATCTTGGTTCCCCGCAGGACCTTCTGCTCAAAGAAATCCTTCATGGTCTCGGTCGTCGACTTCGCCACGGTGGGAGCGATGATGGCGAGTGGTTTGGCGGAGATCTCGACGACGAAGGTCGATCCCAGGCCCAGATCTGATTTTTCCAAGTATACGTCTCCGCCGAGAGCGCGGGCGAGCTGCCTGGCGATGACGAGGCCCAGGCCCGTCCCACCGTAACGCCTCGTCGTCGAGCTGTCCGCCTGCGAGAAAGGCTGGAAGAGGCGGTGGGTCTGTTCTTCGCTGAGGCCGCAGCCGGTATCCGTCACCACGAAACGCAGCAGGGTTCGATCGGCCGCTTCATTCTCCGCCGAGACCTTCACGTTCACCGAACCCTTGTCGGTGAATTTAATAGCGTTGCTCATGACATTGATCAGCACCTGACGAAGACGCGTCGGATCAGAGAGATAATTGACATGATGGTCCGGCGATAGGCCTTCGATCTTGAGTTCTATCGCCTTTTCCTGAGCCCGCAGGTTCAGGATAGCCTGCAGGTCGTTGATCAGATCATCGAGCGAGACCGGGATGGATTCCACTTCGATCCGTCCGGCCTCGATCTTCGACAGGTCGAGCACGTCATCGATCAGGCGGGAGAGCAGCTTCGCGTTGCGGAGTATAGTCTCGACGCCCGTCTGCTGATCGTTTTCCGAGATGCTCTTATGGTTCAGGAGCTCGGAGAAGCCGAGTATGGAGCTCAAAGGCGTGCGGATCTCGTGGCTCATGTTCGCCAGGAACTGGCTCTTGGCGTGGCTCGCCTCCTCGGCTTCTTCCTTGAGCTTCTGCAGGTCCTGCCTTTGGCGATGCAGATCGATGAAGACGCGAACCTTGCTGCGCACCACATAGGGCGACAGGGGTTTGAGGAGGAAATCCACGGCGCCGTGCTCATAGCCCGCGAACACGGCCTCGGGGCCGAGGTTGGCCGCGGTGACGAAGATGATCGGTATATTGCGGCTGCGTTCCGCGCCGCGCATGAGTTCGGCCAGCTCGAATCCGGTCATGCCAGGCATCTGCACGTCGAGGAGAGCGAGCGCGAAGTCGTGGTCGAGGATGAGCCCCAGCCCTTCCTCGCCGTTATGCGCGCTGAGGATCTCCACGTCCGGCCCCTCGATCAACTTTTCGAGAGCGAGGATGTTCTCAGGCTTGTCATCGACGATGAGTATCTTCGCTTTCATCGGAGCTCACCTTGCGCCCAGGAGACACTTGCATAGACGAGACGGTTCAAATAGGGGGCGATGTCCTTCAAGTCGAGCACGGCGTCCACGCAGCCGCTTTCGATGGCGAGGCGGGGCATGGTATCGACCAATGCGGTTTTAGGGTTCTGCGCGATCGTCGTGCCCCCTAAACGCTTGATTTCTACGATTCCTTGCATTCCGTCTCCATTCGCTCCCGTGAGTATGACGCCTATGACTCGAGATTTATAGGACTTTGCCGCCGACTCGAACAAGACGTCTATCGATGGCCTTGACCAATTGACCGGAGCGTCAACGCTTAGGGCAAAATGATCATTAGCTTCAAGATACAGGTGGTAACCCGCAGGTGCAAAAAATATGTGCCCGGTCTCCAACCTTTGCTTATCCTCGACTTCAACCAACTTGAAATGGGTGACTTCGGAGAAGATCATTTGATAGTCGAGTCGAGCCGTTTTTTCAATATGCTGGCATACGACGACGATACCAGGAAAGTGCTTTGGCAAACTGCCGAGCACCACTTTCAAGGCCTCCAGGCCTCCGGTCGAGGCGCCGATCACGATGATTCTAGCGTTGTCGTTCACGAGCCAGCGCTCCTCAAATCGCTATAACTTCCGGTAAATCTTCGCTTCTTTGCTGAAGTTGTCGAGCAAAGTCTTCGATTTCAGAAAACTCGTCGATTCCTTGCTGCCGAGGCAGAGGAACCCTCGATGGCTCAGACTCCGTATCATAAGATGGACGGCCCGCTCCTGCAGGTCCCTATCAAAATAAATCAATACATTCCGGCAGATAACCAGCTGCGCGTCGATGAACGCCTCATCCGTCGCGAGGTTGTGCGTGCTGAAGACGATATTCTGTTTAATGTCGTTATTGAGATAAGCGATATCGCCTTTGCACGTATAGTAATCGGAGAAGGGCTTCACGCCGCCCGCGAGCTGATACGCGCGGGTCATCTCCTTCACCCTCGAAACCGGATAACGCGCCTCCTGAGCGACCTTCAAGATCGACGGATTGATATCGGTCGCGTAGATCGTCGACCTATCGTAGAGCCCGGCTTCCTTCAAGAGGATGGCCACGGAGTACACCTCGTCCCCCGTGCTGCAGCCCGCATGCCAGATATTGAGGGAAGGATAGGTCTGCAGGACCGGGAGGACCTCCTTCCGCAGCTCATTGAAAAAGAACGGGTCGCGGAACATCTCCGTCGTATGCACAGTGATCTCGTTGAGCGCCGACTCGAAGAAGCTGGTATCCCGCAGCATTCGATATTGCAGATGCGAGAAGCTCGGCAAACTGTTCTTTTGTAACAAAGCGTCGAGCCTGCGTCGCAGCGAGGATTTCGCGTAATGTCGGAAATCATAGCCGTACTTCAGCCAGACCGCTTCAAGCAAAAGTTCGAATTCGATATCGTCGGCAATCACCATACTTAGAACTCACCAGCCTGCGGCAGCCAAGCCTTTAGAACCGATAGGAGTCGTTCGAGGTCGATCGGCTTCGGCAGATAATCGTTCGCTCCGGCTTCTATGCAGCGCTCCTGGTCGCCCCGCATGGCCTTGGCGGTGAGGGCGATGATCGGCAGGGCCTGCATCTTAGGATCCTTGCGGATCTCTCTCATCGCCGTGTAGCCGTCCATCTCGGGCATCATGATATCCATGAGCACCAGGTCGATCCCTTCGACCTCCTTGAGTTTGGCGAGGGCCTCATAACCGTTGCGGGCGACCTGGATCTTGAGCCCTTTGGGCTCGAGGGCGCTCATCAGGGCGAAGGTGTTCCGCAGGTCGTCGTCGACGAGCAGGACCTTCTGGCCGTTGAATGGTTTGATCCCTTTGCGGCTCTCCTGGAGAAGCTGCTGCTGCTGTTCGGGAAGCTGCGCCTCCACGCGGTGCAGGAAGAGGCTCACTTCGTCCACCAGGCGCTCGGGTGATTTCACGCCTTTGATGATGATGCTGTCCGAGTAGCGGCGGAGCTGAAGGATCTCGTCGCGGCTCAGCTCTTTGCCCGTGTAGACGATGACCGGCGGACGGATCGTCGAGCGGTCGTGCGACAAGGCGTCGAGGAGCTCGAGGCCGGATTTGTCGGGCAACCTGAGGTCGAGGATCATGCAATCGTAGGATTTCTTGTTGATCAGGTCCTGCGCTTCCGAGGCGAGGCCGACCGCATCCGTTTCGATGTCCGCGCCCTGGATCAACCTCGAGATCGCATGGCGCTGGCGCTCATCGTCTTCCACGATCAAGACGCGACGGACCCGGCGCGAGATCATGTCTTCGATCTTTTGGAAGGCCCCGCGCAGCTGATCCGAGGTCACGGGCTTCATGAGATAGCCGAGAGCCCCCATGCGGAGCGCGTTTTGCGAGACGTCGACGCCCG
>JASLCY010000427.1 GCA_030151925.1 Oligoflexus sp. | reverse complement strand
AAGAGCGCTGGTCCGACTGGATTCTTGTAGGTTTCTAAGACTGACTGCATACTGAGTGGAGTCTTTCTTTGGAATGAGGAACGAGTCTTGAGTCTCTATGTGCAAAAATACGGCGGAACATCCGTTGGAACCCTGGAGCGCATCAAAAGCGTTGCGGCTCATATAGCGGCGACTTATCGAGCCGGGCATCAACTCGTGGTCGCGGTGAGCGCCATGGGACAGCAGACCGATGAACTCCTGGAAATGGCTCTGCAGATCAGTCCGCAACCGCCGCAGCGCGAAGTCGATATGCTGCTGACGGTCGGTGAGCGCATTACGATGTCGCTCCTCTCGATAGCTCTCAATGACCTTGCGATTGCTACCGTCTCCCTCACTGGTTCTCAGAGTGGCATATTAACAGATAATATGTTCGGGAATGCGAAAATCAATCGAATATTAGGCGATAGGATACGTCGAGCGCTCGATGAGAACAAGGTCGTGATTGTCGCGGGTTTTCAAGGCATGTCAGAGCAGGAAAAAGAGATCACGACTCTCGGTCGCGGCGGGACGGACCTGACCGCCATCGCTCTCGCGCACGCTTTGAAAGCGGATCGCTGCCAGATTTATAAGGACGTGGACGGCGTGTGCAGCGCCGACCCGCGCTTCGTCCCCACCGCGCGCGTCCTGGGCGAGCTGAGTTGGGACGCGCTCTCGAACCTGACCTGGTACGGGTCGGGCGTCGTGCATAACCGCGGCGTTCATATCGCCAAGAAGTTTAAAATTCCGCTCGAAATCCGTTCGAGCTTCAATCTCGAAACCCCTGGAACCATGATAGGGAGTGCCAAATCCGTGGAAAAGGCCCTCGTCCACGCTCTGACCCATCGCAAAGACATGATGTGGCTCAGCCTCGACCTCTGCGACGCCTCGAAGATCCCCGAGCTCCTCAGCTACCTTTACAGCCAGGGCGAGCATCCCGTTTACGTGCAGCAGAACAGCGCCGAAGACGATGTGAAGTGGATCGAGATCGTGATCCACCAGCAGATGTCGCAGAAGTTCGAGCGCTTCGTGGCCCAGACCCTGCCCGGGATCAAGATCCGCATCCTGCATCAGGGCCTGACCTGCATCACCGCGGTCGGGGACGGCTTCTGGCAGGAGCCGCAGCTCATCCAAAAGGCTCTGGACGCGCTCGCCACCCCGGTCGTGCTCTTCGATTGCAAGAACAGCGTGATGAACATGTTCGTGCAGGGCGGAGACCTCGAGGGCATGCTCGGCCATCTCCATCAGGCTTTGATCGAAGAGGCTTAAATGAAAAAAGCCGGGTTTTCACCCGGCTTTTTTTGAGTCGTCTCTGCTATTACTTGATCGCCCCGTTGAGGCCGATCGTGAGGACCGGGCTCGTGGAGTTATGGAGCTGCAGGACGCCGAGGCCGATCTCCGGCTGGATGCCGTCGCGGCGATAGACAGCGCTGGCGGCGAGGCGGGCGTAGACTCCGGCCCCGTCGTGGACGCGGTTATTCAAGACTTTCTTCTCGTCAAACCCACCGCCGACTTTCACATTCGCAAAACCCACGCCGGCCTCGCCGTCCATGCGGACCGCGATGGTATTGAAGGCGAGCAGGAGCTGCGAGATGCCGCCCGACAGCGAGATGTCGCTTACCGAAACATCCTGGTTGGTGGCGCCGCCGAGGTTATCCGAGGCCTGGCCCTTGCCGGTGAGGAAGCTGAGGCGCCCGTAGTAGGAATAGCTGCGGAACCAGCGTTTGAAGAGCAGGCCGCTCACTTCCGTAGCGATGAAACCGTCGCCCACGCCCAGGTCGACGATACCGAGCTGCGCGGCCCAGACGATCGAGGCCAGCGGCGTCACGATCTTGTACGCGTTCTCGGGAGCGGCATAGGCTTCATCCGGGATGACCTCAATCTCGTGAGATCTCAGGAGAGGCACCCATTTTTTGGTGATTTGTATAACGCGGCGCGTGCCGTCCATCTCGATGACCTCGCCGAGGCCGACGAGCTCCTTATCGTCGTTGAAGACGCCGACCTTATCGCCGACGGTCATGCGTTTCGTCTGGACTTCGCAGCGGTTCTGATCGCGATCGCAGCGGAACGGATAAGCGCTGGAGACCGAGCTCCAAAGACAAAGGGCGAGACAGGCCAAGGCTCTTTTCATGAGGCCTATTCCTCCGAGGCAACAATTAAACCGAAGGGGTTCGACTGCCTCTAGTCTACCAAATTCTCTGGATTTTCGCTCATGAGATGCTGAATTCGCTTTTTTACCTCTTCATCCATCTCGAGGACCGAGACCTCGGCGGTCGCGGCCCCTGCTAGATATTGCAGCACCTTGTTGTAGGCCACGCGGTTGGAGCCGGCAGGAAGGCTTCTCAGCACCTGCATGAGGGTGAGCCAGCGGCTGTCGGCTTTGAGAGTCGGATCGGTAACGCGCATGAGGTAGAGGAGCGAGGGATCCTTGCCTTCGCCGCGGAGGATCGGTTCGATCGTGGTCACGGGCTCGAGGCGATCCGTCAGGTCCCCTTGCTTGAGAAAAGCGCTGACGGCGGCGATCGCCTGCCGGGAGAGCGCCGCGCTCTGGTCGATCGCGCAGTGGATGCCGAAGTAGGGCCCGCCCGAGTTCGGAAAACGCATGACGCCGTCGGCATCGAGGACGGGGAGGATGATCGTGAGGGTCGGGGCTTTGGCTAACATAGGTTTGGCTTTCTCATTGAGCGCGGCCGAGCTCGTCGAGGACGAGGCCGGAGATGCGTTGCACGGTTTCGAGCGTGCCGATGCCCTGGGTCGCGACGGCTTCGATCTCCGCCAGCCCCTGGGCGTTGAACTCGCTGCGTAGGGCTTCGAGCGACAGGGCGTCGGCCTCATCGCGTTTATTGTATTGGATCACTCGCGGCAAGGCGCCCATGTTGTAGCCTTCCTGCGCGAGCATGTCCTTGAACTTCGCCCAGGCGTCGATGTTGTCCTGCAAGGCGCTCAGGCCGCTATCGACGACGAACACGAGGCCGTCTATGCCGCGCGTGACAACCATGTTGAAAGTCGGGTAGAGGTTGTGTTCGGGCAAGGTGTAAATATGGAGTTTTACTGTGAAATCCTTGAGATTGCCGAGGGAGATCGGCAGGAACTCGAAGGGGGTGTTGGCCCGCTCCTCGAAGGTCACGGGCTCACGCGTGAGGCGCACCTGGGTCTTTTGGTAGATGGATTTAAGGTTCTCCGATTTACCGGAGCCCTTGGCGCCGATGTAGAGGACCTTGCAGTGAATCTCGCGAGTCTCAAAATTCGCATAAGCCATCGCCAGCGTTCCTCCGAGCCTTAGTGGACTTCGATGCCCTCGATTGTACCATCAAACGCCTCGATCGCCTCCCGCGTGAGGGGATGATCTTTCAGAAGGTGCCTGAGGTCGTCGCGTTCCTGCGCTTTGGCCTTCTGTTTGGTCTCGAGGAGCGTTTCGCGCGGAGGTTCGTTCTCGTGGGCGGATTCCGCGATTTCCGACTTCGGCACGACTTCGAAGAGGCCTTTGAATCCGAACAGCTGCTCGAACTGGAGGGTGAGTTTCTTCCTCGTGTCGATGTGCAGAAGCTTTTGGCCCGCGAGGCTGTCGGCTTCGACCGCGAGCTTGATGCGCTGCGGTGAATACTCGAGGCTGTAGGTTTCCTCCAGGACGCGCGCTTGGAGAGGCTTTTGCTTTTTCCACTCGTCGACGAAGTCTTTCCAGCTCGCTGGCCAAGGGGTGGACGTCGCGCCGCTTACGCGGACAGGGGCCGCTGACGCGGATGCAGGAGCTGCAGCAGTGGACACGATTGGCGTCGGTGTCGCTGCAGATGCTGCTGGCGTCGGCGCGGTCGCAGTAGGCGATGGCGCTGCTGCGGTTGGTGCAGATGATGGTGTTGCGATTGGCGATGGCGCTACTGCGGCTGGCGGGGGTGATGCTGCAGATGTAGCAGCAGGTGCGATTGGGGATGGTGCTGCCGCGGTTGGCGACGGCGCGGCCGTAGACACAACCGGTGATGATGCTGCAGGTGCAGCCGCGGTTGGTGCCGGTGCTGCGATTGGCGATGGCGCTGCTGCAGGCGCGATTGGTGATGGCGCGGCCATAGACGCGACCGGTGATGGTGTCGCCACAGGTGCGCTTGGAGACGGCGCGGCCGTAGACACCACCGATGATGATGCAGGCGCGGTCGCAGGTGCTGGGGACGCGGTCGCAGGTGCTACGACTGGCGATGGCGCTACCGCAGGTGCAGCCGAGGTTGGCGACGGCGCGGCGTCGGCGGCCTTTTTCCAGCGTTCGCGCAAATCCATCTTCGGCGCGGCGGGAGCCGCGGCCGGTTGAGTCGCCGCTGGCGGCTGGGTCGCCGTTTGCTGCGGCGGCGCGCTTTGCATCGCAGGCGAAGGAGCCGCTGGCCGCGGGGCCCCAGTCGGCTGCGCACTGCCCTGCAGCAGGCTCACGATATCGGGCAAACCTGGATCCAGGCACCATTCGAGCGCATAGTTCTCGACCACGAAACGATCGAGCTCAGTATTCCTCAGATCATCGAGGCACTTCACGAACGTGCGGAAGATGCGGTTGAATTCGAGATTCGCCGCATTCTGCGCGATCGCCCTGAGCGCCTCCTGCTCACGTTCCTCGAGATCGAGGAGTTCGAGCTCCGAGTTTTGCGGCGGCAAACTCTTGAGGACAAAAGCGTTGCGGCAGGCCTGGACCACCTCTTCGACCAGCACGGTCATAGGCAGGCCAGCCTGGTCCCAGCGCGCGATGCCGTTCAGAAGCCCGCCGGAGTCTTTCGCCAGAAGCATCCTGAGGAATTCGTAGATAGGCTCGGCATGCCCCGTATTGACCATCGGCTCGACAGCGGTCCAGGTCACCTGCCCGCCGCCGACGGCGATAACCTGATCCAGCAGCGTGAGCGCATCACGCAGCGAGCCCTTCCCTTCACGCGCGATCCATTGGATCGCCCGGTCCTCGAAAGGAATGCCCTCCTTCTCGAGGATGGTCGCCAGGCGCTTCTTCGTGAGTTGCGTCGAGATCTTCTGCAGGTGGAACACCTGGCAACGGCTTTGAATCGTCTCCGGGACCTTATGCAGCTCGGTCGTCGCAAAGATGAAGACCACGTGCTCGGGCGGTTCCTCGAGCGTCTT
>JASLCY010000403.1 GCA_030151925.1 Oligoflexus sp. | reverse complement strand
AAGTGCCCGAAACTACTTGAAATTATTGAGCTGCAACAACCCAGATTTTGAATTTTGCAGTCACTTCAGGATGCACCTTCACGTCAGCCGAATAAACACCCACTTTCTTGATCTCTTCAGAAAGCTTGATGTCCTTACGGTTGATCTTGATGCCTTCGGCGGCGAGGAGTTCCTCGAGTTCCGCCGTGGTAACGGAACCGAAGATTCTTTCGTCTTCACCGACTTGCTTGGTGACGGTGACCGAGACTTTCTCGATGTTCGCGGCCGATTTCTTCGCGTCGGCGAGGATCACGGCTTTCTTCTTCTCGAGAAGGCGGAGCTGGTGATTGAGAGATGCCTGGTTACCTTCGTTTGCGACTTGGCCGAGACCGCGTGGAATGAGGAAGTTACGGGCATAGCCGTTCTTCACTTTCACGATGTCACCGATGCGGCCAAGATTTTCTACGTTTTGGCTAAGAATCAGTTTCATTGATTATCTCTCCTCAGCTTGTCTCTGGGACGCAGCTGCAGCTTTAGCGAGTTCGACTTTGCGAGCTTCGACGTCGACCTTGTCGGCGATCTTCACAACGAGGTAACGGAGGATGTTCTCGTCGATGCGGAGAAGGCGCTCGGCCTCAGCGATGCTCGCCGGGGCGCTGGCGGTATCGTAGAACATGTAGTGACCGCGGAAGTTCTTGCGGATGGGGAATGCCATGCGCTTGGAACCCCAGTCGTCGCGCTTGACGAACTCGCCGCCTTCGCGCTTCAGGATCTCTTCGTAACCGGCAAAGATCTTTTGTTTGTCTGCGTCTGGCAAATCAGCTTTAGCTACGATGGTAAATTCATATTCACGTAACAAAATAAAACCTCCCTTTTGGATTGAGCAGCCAACCACGATGTGATCAGCAAAGGAGCTCATACGTAAGAATCATATGCTTGCGAACTAGCGACTTTGTTGAAAGACGCCCTGAATCCTCAGGAGCGTTTCATCGACCATCGCTTTTTCAACCGTCTTCAGTTCTTCATCCGTGAAACCAGCGAGGACCCAATCCGCGACGTCCATGCGGGCCTGCTCGCCGGAAGGTTTCCCCACGCCGAGCTTGATCCTTGCGAAATCTTCGGTCCCGAGTTCGGAGATCGTGCTGCGAATTCCGTTATGGCCGCCTGCACCACCGCCCATCCGGGTCTTTACCTTGCCGAAGGGGACGTCGACGTCGTCGTGCAAGACGAGGACGTCTTCGCTCTCGAGCTTGAAGAACCGCGCCGCTTGCGCGATCGATTTCCCGCTGAGGTTCATGAAGGTCTGGGGTTTGAGGAGTATGCAGTCCTCGCCGAAGAGCCTCATGCGTCCGAACTCTGCATCAAACTTCTTGCCTTGCCAGCTCGCGCCGTGCTTCTGCAGGATTTGATCGAGTATGAGAAAACCAGCGTTATGGCGAGTCGTTTGGTATTTGCTGCCTGGATTTCCCAGGCCGACCAACAACTTCACGCCTTATCACACGGACATCAGGTCGACGTGCAGGGGAACGCGTTTTACCGGATCCAATTGGAGCTCTTGGATCTTAACTTTCTGGACTTTGCCTTGGAGCGAGAGATTGAACACGCGTCCTTCGGTCTTGTAAGCCTTGTGCAACCACTTTGGATCGATAACGATATTCGTGTTGCCGCCTTTAGCGAGGATTACTGCAGGGATCTTGCCTTCGCGGCGCAATTTGCGAGCTTGGCTTTTGCCAGCCGGTTCACGGGCCGAGCCTTCGATAGTGATGAGATCAGACATTTATTCTCTCCTTAGATCACCCCTTTGAAACGATACATGCTGGTCAGGATGATTAAGCAGCAGAACGGGTCCGCGGCTATCAAGGGGTGGCTAGTCCACGCATGAGCATAGGGTTATATAGGGAAGTGTTCCGGAGGGCAAGAGGCTTGTGACGCCTCTTTTCCCTGAGGTTTGGGAAAAGAGGCGCAGCTTTCAGACGAAGAGACTGCTGATCGAACCTGCGTGGTGAATACGCCTAATTGCCTTAGCAAGAAGCTCCGCCACACTCAGCTGGACGATCTTAGGGCACGCTTTTGCGGCTTCACTCAGAGGAATGGTATCCGTCACGACCAGTTCCGAGAGGACCGACTTCGAGATACGCTCGATGGCCGGGCCGCTGAGGACCGGGTGGGTGATGGCCGCGCTGACCGATTTAGCTCCGTTTTCCATCAGGGCTTCAGCAGTTTTGCACAGCGAGCCGCCGGTATCGCAAATATCGTCAACGATAAGACAGTTCTTGCCCCGGACGTCGCCGATGACGTTCATGACTTCGCTTTCGTTCGGACGGTCACGGCGTTTATCCACGATTGCGAGACCGCACTCATAGTATTTCGCCATAGCCCGGGCGCGCTCGACGCCGCCTGCGTCAGGAGAGACAATCAGGAAGTCCTGACGGCCTTGGAAATAAGGGCCAAAGATTGGCTTCGAGAACAGATGGTCGACAGGGATATTAAAGAAACCCTGGATCGCCGAGGTATGCAGCTCCATCACGAGCAAGCGGTCGATGCCCGAGGTTGTAAAAATGTCAGCAACCAACTTGGCGGTGATTGGCGTGCGAGGCGCGCTCTTTCGCTCCTGGCGAGCATAACCATAATAAGGACACACGAGCGTGATGCGTTTCGCCGAGGCCCGGCGGACAGCATCCACCATGATCATCGCTTCGAGTATGTTGTCATTGGCGGGTGCGCAGGTGGGTTGAATGATGAAGACATCTTTGCCACGCACGTTGTCTTGAATTTCAACGCGAATCTCTCCATCGGAAAACCGATCGACGCGGGCGGCGCCGGAAGCGATATCCAGATGTTGACAGATTTTTCTCGCGAGCTCCTGATTACCGTTGCCAGAGAATACAATCATCTCACTGTCCATCGCCGAGATCCTTTATTTATCTAGGTGAAAGTGGAGTATATAGAATGTTCTGATTTTATAGGATCAAGAAAGGAGATGGTGGCTGGGGCGGTAGGATTCGAACCTACGAATGCTGGAATCAAAATCCAGAGTCTTACCACTTGACGACGCCCCAATTTGAAGAAGAATTTCGTCATCCTCGATGGGCCCTAAACCTACCGCAGCTGTTCAGTTCAGGTCAAGGGCGAACTCTAATTTTTTTAGGCACGTGCGGCCGGCAAAAGCAGCGCGCTGCCGTCGCTCTTTTTCCAGGAGAGACCGGCTTCGTCCGACCAGTCAAGAGTCCATAGCCCGTTCCAATCCTTCGATTCTTTAAGCAGTTTATCCGAGACCGCATCGACCACCGAGCGCTGGAAGCCGCGTTTGAGCTCACGACCGGCGAAGGGGCTTTGCAGGGCCTCGTTGATGATGCGGGCC
The DNA here is from genome assembly GCA_030151925.1 of Oligoflexus sp. Classification (GTDB taxonomy): domain Bacteria; phylum Bdellovibrionota_B; class Oligoflexia; order Oligoflexales; family Oligoflexaceae; genus Oligoflexus. The sequence goes on along the minus strand of JASLCY010000403.1, from coordinate 3,925 downwards.
TCGAGCGCCTTGCCGATCTCAATGCGGATCTGGCGAGCGTCGAGGCGTTTGTTCATCGCCACGAGCTCGCGGACGAGGAGCTGGCGGTAATCCTCGGCGCCCAGCTTCTTGAAGCTCACGATCTCATCGATGCGGTTGAGGAGCTCGGGGCGCATGTAATCCACCAGCTGGCGCCTGAGATAGGCGTCGCGCTCATGATCGGCCACGCCCTGCAGAGGGATCTGGGTGTTGGCGGTCAGGATGAAGATGCAGCGTTTGAAGTCGGCCTCGCGGCCCTGGCCATCGGTGAGGCGGCCTTCGTCGAGGATCTGGAGCAGGAGATCGAGGATGCGCGGATGCGCTTTGTCGATCTCGTCGAGCAGGACGAGCGAATAGGGATGATGCCGCACGGCATCGGTAAGCACGCCGCCCGCATCGTGCCCGATATAGCCGGGAGGCGCTCCGATCAAACGCGAAGCCGAGTGCGCTTCGCCGAATTCCGACATATCGATGCGGATCAGGTTATCGGCGTGCACGAATACGCGTTCGGCGAGGGCTTTGGCGGTCTCGGTTTTGCCGACGCCGGTCGGGCCGAGGAAGAGGAAGACGCCTGCGGGTTTATGCGGATCGGAGAGGCCGAGGCGGGAGCGCTGCACGGCTTTGGTCAGGGCCTTGACGGCAGGCTCCTGGCCGAGGACCTTGGAATTCAGGTGGGATTCGAGGCCCTGGAGCCTATCCTTCTCTTCGCTCAGGAGCTGGCCGACGGGAATGCCGGTCCAACGCGCGAGCACCGTTCCCACTTCGAGCGCGTCCACGTGCTGCGCGGAGAAGCCTTCGAACGTCTTGGAATCCTCGAGCTGGGCTTTGATCGCCGTCATCTTCTCGCTGAGCTTGGGCAGTTCTTCGAACTGAATGCGGCCGGCGAGCTCGTAGTTGCCGCCCGCCTTGCTCGCTTCGAGCAGGCTCGTGCGCTCCTCCCAGCGCTGCTCGAGCGCGCGATACTCGGTAAGCGCCGCCTGGTGGGAACGCCAGGCCTGCTCGAGCCTTTGGCATTCCTCGGCGATCTTCTCGAGCTTGATCTTGACGATCGTGAGCTCCCGCGTATTGGTCTTTTGCTTCTCGAGGAGCTGCTGCTCCATCTTCAGCTGCGAAGCCTGGCCCTGCAGGCGCTCGAGCTCAGCGGGCACGCTCATCATCTTGAGTTTCAGGTGAGCGCAGGCTTCATCCAGCAGGTCGATCGCCTTATCCGGAAGCTGGCGATGCGGCAGGTAGGAGATCGACATGTCGACGGCGGCGCGGAGCGCGTGATCCGTGATGGGAATGCCGTGATGGATCTCGTATTTCTGTTTGAGGCCGCGCAGGATGGAGAGCGTGGCGTCGCGATCCGGCTCGCTGACCTGCACGGGCTGGAAGCGGCGTTCGAGAGCCGCATCCTTCTCGAAGTATTTGCGGAACTCGGCGCGCGTCGTGGCTCCGATGCAACGGAGCTGCCCGCGCGCCAGGGCCGGCTTCAGGAGGTTGGCGGCGTCGGCCCCGCCTTCCGCCGAGCCCGCGCCGAGGATCGTATGGATCTCGTCGATGAAGATGATCGCGCGATCGCCCAGCTCCTCGAGAGCCTGCACCAGATGTTTGAGCCGTTGCTCGAACTCGCCGCGATACTTGGTGCCCGCGAGGAGCCCGCCGAGGTCGAGGGCCAGGACCCTCACGCCTTTCATCGTCTCCGGCACGCGTTCTTCGGCGATGCGGAGCGCCAGGCCTTCGGCGATCGCGGTTTTGCCGACGCCGGGCTCGCCGAGCAGGATGGGGTTATTCTTCTTCTTGCGGCCGAGGATCTCAAGCACGTGGCGAATCTCATGGTCGCGGCCGATGACGGGATCGATCTTGCCTTCGGCCGCCAGCTTCGTGAGGTCGGTCGTGAACTCGCGCAGGCGCCGGTCGTCGGCGTCCTGCAGCTTGCGTCCCGTCTTCGCCTTCGGATCCTTGTTGTCGGCCGGTTTCTCGGGATTGGCCTTGATGATGCCGCGTTTGGCCGTGCCCGCGGCTTTATCCGTGCTCGAGACGTTCCAACGCTCGAAGTCCTGGGTCTTGCGGTCTTCGGATTGCTTGATGTGCTTACGCAGGGTCTCCGAGAAGATCACGAGGCTTTGCCAGAGATCGTCGACCTCGATGCTGCGGCCTTTGATCTCGCGCTCCACGCGATCGAGAGCGTGGTTCAAGCGGGGGCCGAACGCAACGCTCGCTTGACCGAAGCGCCGGGGGAACTCCTCGAGGAATTGTTCGAGGCCGCGTTCAAGGGCCGCGTGGGTTTCTTGATCAAAACGCCCGAAGTCCCGTCTGAGCAGAGCCAGGGCCGCGTGTTCGATTTCGAGATAATCGTGCCCGAGGCCTTTCGCATAACGCAGGCCGTAGTGGAGCACTGCCTGGCATTCGTAGCTATAACGGGAAACATCCATACCGAACCTCGCTTTAGGGGGCTGGTTATGGATCGGTATGTTATGGATTTTCTTGAGTCTTAAGTCTTACGGCTGGCATCGACGAACTTCTGCATGAGGTCGCGCGAGACCTCTTCGATCAGGGTGTGTTCGTCTGCGGTGAGGTTGCCCTTCGTCTTCTTGCGGAGCATCTCGATGATATCTATGTTCTGACGCGCCAAAATTAGGTTTTTGTCAACTCCCGCATCCCCGTACCCGAGGTAAGAAAGGGCGGCAGAACACAGGCCCAGAATCAGCCCGGAAAAGTCGACACTCGCATCGTCAGCCATAGGATCCTCATGATGTTGAAAGGCCTGAACGCCTCATCCTAGCCTGGCTCGTTCAGCGATGCAACCCCGGCAGCCGTGAGGATGAGCTTGCATAGAGGTCAAAGAGGCCGCTTGGAATAATACCTAGCCCTCAGTTCCTTTACCTTCTTACCGGAGGTTGGTGCATGATAGGGCTGGATGCAAACTCAGGACTCGGAGGAGAGGCATGATGGAACATGACAGCCATTCCCATCACCAAAATGACAGCAAGCCATCAGGCGGATGCTGCGGAGCAGGGCCGAAGCCTTCGTCCGAGGAGGCGCTGGTCACGGATCCGGTTTGCGGAATGAAAATAGACCCCAGGACGAACAAGGGCGGGAAGAGCCTGTTTCAAGGTCAGGAATACTTCTTCTGCAATCCCGGCTGCAAAAAGAAATTCGACGCAGATCCGCAGGCCTATATCGCTCAAAAAAATTCTCCGCAGCCCGTATCGCCTCAGGACGCTGAACGCATCTATACATGCCCCATGCATCCCGAGGTTCGGCAGAAGGGGCCCGGGACTTGCCCGATCTGCGGTATGGCCTTGGAGCCGGCGGAGGTTTCGCTCGAAGATACCGAGAATCCGGAGCTCACCGACTTCATGAAACGATTGAAGGTGAGCGCGGCCCTGGCGATACCGCTGCTCCTATTCACGATGTCCGACCTGATCCCGAATCAGCCGGTCCAGATGAGCCTTTCGCACTGGGCTTATGCCGGCATCCAATTTCTCCTCGCGACTCCGGTCGTGCTCTGGGCGGGCCTGCCGTTCTTCGAACGCGGCTGGGCATCGATCAAAACCAGGCAATTGAATATGTTCACGCTCATCGCGATCGGCACGGGAGTCGCCTACGGCTTCAGCGTCATCGCCACGCTTTTCCCTTCCATTTTCCCGGCCGGCTTCCGTGCGCATGGCGGCCAGGTCCCGCTCTATTATGAGGCCGCGGCCGTTATCACGACTCTCGTCCTCTTCGGACAAGTCCTCGAACTCCGGGCCAGAAACCAGACGGGCAACGCGATCAGGGCGCTCCTCGGCCTCGCGGCGAAAACCGCGAGACGCATCAAGGCGGATGGAACCGAAGAGGATGTGAGCATAGAGGATATACACCCAGGCGATCTCTTGCATGTTCGTCCTGGAGAAAAGATTCCTGTGGACGGTGAAGTGACGAA
>JASLCY010000393.1 GCA_030151925.1 Oligoflexus sp. | reverse complement strand
GACAGCTCTACACACGCATGCTCAAGGACGTGTTTAAGGCCTCCAAGAGCGGAAGCGCTGAAATTACCGCTAACTTCTTGCTGAAGGTCGCCATCGAGAAAGCCAAGAAATTCAACGTTCCCCGTGAACATATCGAAAAAGCCATTCGCAAAGGCCAGGGCGAAGGCGGCGTCGGCTACGAAGATATCCCTTACGAGGGCTACGGTCCGGGCGGCGTCGCGATCTTCGTGGAGACGTCGACCGACAACCCCACCCGCACGGTCGCGAACGTCCGCAGCTACTTCAAGAAGTGCAACGGCGCGCTCGGGACCACGGGTTCGCTGCAGTTCGTGTTCGATCATAAAGCGCAGTTCGAGATCGTCGCCGAAGGCGTCGACGAAGAGGATTTCACGCTGCATATGATCGAAGCCGGCGCCGACGACGTCGAGCTCGACGAGGGCTACTACGTCGTCACCGGGCCCAAGGAGGCGTTCGGCGCGATCCAGGAAAAGCTTCAGGAGATCGGCGTCACGCCCGAGGAAGCCCACCTGATCCGCATCCCGAACAACAAGAAGGAAGTCGACGAGGAGACCCTCGCCCAGAACGAGCGTTTGATCGACATGCTCGAGGCGGACGACGACGTGGTAACCGTCTATCACAACCTCGAGAATGAGATCTGAGCTCATTCCGCCGAAGAAAGCGAGAATCCCATGAACGGCAGCGCCCTCTTCACTCCCTTTGCAGTGAAGACGTTGAAACTCAAGAATAGAATCGTGATGGCGCCGATGACGCGAGCCCAGTCGCCCGACGGCGTGCCCACCGACGAGGTCGCTCGGTATTACGAGAGGCGCGCGGCGGGAGAAGTCGGCCTTATCCTTTCGGAAGGAACGGTCATCAACCGTCCGGCCTCCTCGAACGATAAGAATATCCCGCGTTTCCATGGCGAACAGTCCCTGGCCGGATGGAAGAAGGTGATCGACGGCGTTCACCGGGCCGGCGGGAAGATGGGGCCACAGATCTGGCACATGGGTCTTATGCAGCCGGGCCGTTCGGGATGGCTGCCGCCTGCGCCTTTCGAAGGGCCGGCGCAGATGAGCCTCCAGGATATCGAAAGCACCGTCGAGGGTTTCGCCCAAGCGGCCGCCGACGCGCAGCGCCTGGGCTTCGATACCGTGGAAATCCACGGGGCGCATGGTTATCTCGTCGACCAGTTCTTCTGGCAAGACATGAATACGCGCACGGATCTTTACGGCGGTAAAACCATCGCCGAGCGGAGCCGTTTCGCGATCGACGTCGTGAAGGCCATTCGCCAGCGCGTGGGAGCGGACTTTCCGATACTGCTGCGCATCTCGCAGTGGAAGCAGCAGAATTACGAAGCCCGGCTCGCCAGCACTCCCAAGGAGATGGAAGCCTGGGTCAAGCCGCTCGCGGAAGCCGGCGTCGACGTCTTCCACTGTTCGCAAAGACGCTTCTGGGAACCCGAGTTCGAGGGCTCGGATCTGAACTTCGCCGGCTGGGTGAAGAAGATCACCGGCAGACCGACGATTACCGTGGGTTCTATCGGCCTCGACGGCGGCGACTTTATCCAGAGCTTCCGAGGCGAGGGAGCGAAAGCCGGGCCGCTCGACGAACTCGAGAGGCGCATCGAACGCGGCGACTTCGATCTCGTCGCCATCGGCCGCGCGCTCCTCTCCGACCCGCAGTGGGCGAAGAAGGTGCGTGAGCAGCGCTTCGGCGAACTGATGGGCTTCAACAAGGAGCACCTGTCGGTCTTGACCTGAGAAGCATGCGTGCGCAGAGAGGCCTGAGGTCGATCGACCTCAGGCCTCTGGCGTTTGCGGCTCGTGCTTCATTCGAAGAGCGATTTATCGAAGTAAGTGTGGATGAGGTAGAGGGGGATGGGGATGTCCACTCTATAGGTCTTGAGATACCAGCCCTTCTCGTCGACCGGGGCGAAACTCACGATCAGCGAGTTGTCGCTGATGGCGAGGTCGCTGGCGCTGCCTTCCAATTGCTTAAAACGGCCTTTCTGCGAGAAGACGGCTTCGATTCTCCGCTGAACCTGCTCGATCACGGCCTTTTGCCCTTTATCCGAAAGCATCTCCCGCAGATCGATGGGTTTGTTCGACTTGCGGTCGTAGTTGAAGCTTTCGCCGACCCAGTCCGACGAGCTGCGGCTCGAATTCACGAAGTCGACTCGAGCGCTGACGATCCGGTCGCTCGAATGCAGCAGCGCGATCGACAGGGAGCGCTTAAAAGGGAATTCCTTGACGTTGTCGCAATTCGATCCGACCGCCTTCGGCAGGTATCTCTCTTTGATCTCGAGCAGGCCTTTGTTGATGGCCTTGTCCGCGGCCGCCTTCGAGCCGGTGATCTCGAAGGTGGAGATGCGGAACTTGCAGGTTTCAGGGAAATCCTCGCTCGTCTTGCCGTTGATATAATAAATCTCGTCGTCTGATTTCAGCTTGATGCTGTACGACCTGCCCGCGTTGATGGAATCCGCCCTCTCGAGCGTGACGACCGCCTTGCCGTCCTGGGAAATATTCAGGGCGTGATCGGCGAGGGTCGCCTCATAGAGGTCGATCGCCTTCTCCGTTTTTTGAAAGTCGTAGGCGCAAAACCGCAGAGCGCTTTTCGAGTCGAACTTCCCTACTAAATACACCGCCTTCTTATGGTCGATCCAAAGCCCTTTGAAATGATCGTCGTTTTTATCGAACCAAAATTCATGGTTATTGGCAGCGGAGGAGCTGCTCACGAATAAGTTGCTATAGGCCAGCACGAACGGTTTTTCATCCGGGCAAATCTTACGGAGAGTCTGCAGGTCGGCCGCTTTCAGCGAATACGAGCCTAAGATCATCAGCATAAAGGCTAGAATCTTCATGAGCGGCGTGTTCCCTCGCGTGAATTGGCGCAAACCTCAGGCAGGTTTCCCGCAATCGGCCTCAATATATTCGTTAATCGATACGTTTATTCTCCATTTATGCGCATAAAATTCAAGCGTTTAAAAATGAGCCGCTCGATCATTCGCATTGGCATGCAAACTGCAAAACGAATAGGGCAAGAAAAAAATATAGAATGATAAGTAAACTAATGGCTCGAACATCCCGATCCTTAGCAAGCTATCAGTGATTGCGGCTTCGGCTGCAAGTTACGGGGACTGCTTTATGATTTCCAGGAAATTGGTACTTATAACCCTCTTCGCATCGACGCTCGGCGGCTGCAACAAGAACGCGAGCGACACCCAGAAAACCGGCTCAACTCAGACTTCCGGTAATAAAGCGGCCGACAACGAGGATAAGAGCACCAAGAAGGATATCGAAGGCCCCAACGCCCGAACCCGCTGCGAAAAACCCAAATCAACCACGCTGTCGACCGTCACCGATCTCGTCAATCTCCTGAATGCTCTGCCGAAACCGGTGTCGGTCGCCTGTTTGATCGACGTCCTCGACCGTCCGCTGACCGTCGCCGCGACCAGCAACTTTTTCAGCGGCCAGCCGGCGACCGGACCGAAGTCGCCGCGCATCTTCCTCTATATCAACGACTCTCTGACTCTCAGCGTCGTGCCTACCGGCGATAGCGCCAAGGTCGTGGAATTCGGCTATAAGACCTCCGACACGACCACGGTGAAAGGCGAGATCCAGTTTCCCATTACCGAGACCGTCGCGCAGGACGTGGGTTATGCCCCGATCCTGAGCCGCGATAAGTCCAGCAGCCTGTGCATAGGTTGCCATTACCCCGAGACTCCGGCGCCGAGCTTCGGCCCTCTGGCGTTCCAATCCATGATCGTTCCGATCGATCCTCATTACGAATTCACCTTCGATGACCTCAAGCGGCTCAATATCGACTGCGGAAAAGAGAAGTCGGACGAATGCGAGATCATCCAGGCGATTTTCTTCGGCGACCAGGTGAGCAGTAAAAGCAGCGAATGAAGGGGAAGTGCACCGTATCCCCGAGGCCCGGGCTTCCAGAGGCCCGTTGTGCTGCGTCTAGATTGCGCAAAAAGTGCTTCCATCCCCATAAACGAAAATTGGCTTTTGACCATCCGGGTAATAATTGATATTGGAAATCGTTATCAAATTACCCTGAGGTCAAAATGAAAAGCAAATCAACAATTTTCCTAGCATTTTTGATTGGTTCCGGTCTTTATAGCGCTGCCGCGTCATCTCAAACCGTTAACACGCCTGCGCAATCCCCTTCGACTTCTGCTGAGCCTGTCATCGTCGACGCCTCGTCTTCGACGGCTTCCGTCTATCTTCACTTCCAGGACGGCGCTCTCGTCACCAGCGCCGACAACGCAGGCTGGCAAATCGCGGTGAAACGCACGCAGTTCCAAACGAACTCAGGCACGAGCGGCCAAGGCCACGTCGGCGTCTACAACACGGAGTCGACCGACTTCGATTCCGTAACCGAATGCTCGGCGAAGTCCCTGACCTCGAACACGACGCTGCCCGCTTCGGGCGCTCCCGGCTCGCAGCCCTTCTCAGGCAATGAAGTGCTGAACGCCTGGTACGACTACGATATCAACACTCACATCGTGAGCTCGAAGCAGCTCGTCTATCTCATCGTCGACGGC
>JASLCY010000377.1 GCA_030151925.1 Oligoflexus sp. | reverse complement strand
TAGAGCTCGAAATCCTGCAAGTACTTGGCGAATAAGGAGAAGTTCTCTTCGTGCCAGAGGAAGAAGTAGGGCTTATCTAGAACAACGAGGTCATGCACCTGATCATAGAACTTTTTTCTATACTCGAAATCATTTTTTTCGCGGCCCGCCTCGAGCAGCGCGTCGAGAGCCGGATTCGAATACCAGCCGCGGTTCGCGCCGTTGGGCGGCGCGTTTTCGGTGGCGAAGGCGTAGCGGTAGATGTCGGGGTCCTTGAAGCCGACCCAGGTCAGCGTCCAGAACTGTACGCGGCCCTGGTCGATATCCATCTTGAAGCGGCCCCACTCCATGGGCTCGACGTTGACTTTGATCCCGATCCGCTTCAACTGGCTCGCGATCGCCTTGGCCACGCTGATACGCGTAACGTCGGTCGTGGTTTTAAGCGAGACTTCGAAGCGGAAATCGCCCTTGAGCGGGAATCCCTTCCGGTCGAGCAGGGCCCTCGCCGCCGCCGGATCGTAGCGCTCCTCGGGGAGCTTCGCGTTGTAGTACGGGTTGTTCGGCGGGAGTATGGTGCGGGCCGGGATCGCCATGCCGTTCAAGATGATGTCGATGATCTCCTTGCGATTGATCGCCAGGCCGATCGCCTCGCGCACGACCGGATTCCCCATCAGCGGATCCTTCATGTTGAAGCCCGCGTAGGTGGTCTTCAGGCTCGTGCTCTTCAGGAGCTTCAGGCCCGGATTGCGCCGTTCGAGGGTGCGGAGCGTGTCGCGGCTGATGCCGTTCTGCACGATATCGAGCTCCCCGGCGCGCAGCTTCGCATAACGCGTCTTCTCGTTCCGGACGATCTTGATCGTCACCGTGCTGAGCTTCGGCGGATCGTAGGCGTAGGGATTTTTTTCGAGCAGGATCTCATTAACGCTGCTACTCTTGATGATGAACGAACCGCAGCTCTTGAACTGAGCCGGCTCAAGCCCCGTTTGTTTGATGTCGCCCTCTTTGAGGATGCCGACGACCAGGTTCGCCGGGAAGCTCGCATCCGGCTTTTTCAGCGTAAAACGCAGCCTGCCGCCCGCCAGGGCCTCGATCCTCTCGACTCCGTCGAAGGCCGAGGAGCGCGAGAACTTGTGCTCCTTCACCAGGGAATTATAGGTCGCGGCGACGTCTTCCGCGGTAACGGGCGAGCCGTCGCTGAATTTCAGGCCCTTGCGCAGCTCCATCTCGAGAACCTTCGCTCCCGTCCAGACAGGGGCGGCGGCGAGGGCCAGGGGGACCAGTTTTCCGCTGGCGTCGGCGCCCATCAGGGAGCAGTGCACAAGATCTTCAATGTATTGACTATTTGCATCCCCACTTTGGCGTGGATCGAAGGTCCGAACGTTATCCTCGAAAGCGACGTTCACGTTCGTGCGGGCCGCTGCAAAGGCGAAAGAACTCGAAAGCACGAGTAGGCTTGCAATGGCTCTTTGCATGTTGACCTCGCTGAACTGGGGTTTCCTTAATGGATTTTATAAGACTTTGAAAATAAAGAAAAATTATTTTTAAAACGAGGCAGGGCCGGCGCTTTGCGAGAGCTCCTCCGCGCGTGCCTCTGCAAATACGCTTGACGAGTTTTGGCGTCTCAGGCAGAGGATATATTACACAGGAACGCCGCTGCCATGATTGTCGGTTCTTCCGAACCTTGACGAGCATTTAGTCAAATCGCACTTAGTATCCTACTCGATTGTCTATCGCCACCTTCCAAACGGGCGATGATACGTATTTTCTATCGTGATCCCTCTAAGGCACGATCCCAATACCCTCTGGAGACGCATTCGAATGGCCGAAAAAGCGAAAGCAAAAAAGGCGAAAACTCTGTCGAAGAAGACCTCAGCTCCCAAAGCCAAAAAACGCGAAGAGCACGACCAGGAAGAAGTCCTGGAGCTCCAAGCGGAAGAAATGCCGAAGCGCTCTCCGAGAGCCAAAGCTTCCGCTCCCGCAGCAGAGAAGCCAGGCGTAAAAGCTCCCGAAACCAAAGAAGCGAAAGTCGCCGTCATCACCCCGGTGGTGCAGCCGTCCCAAGCCCAAACAGGCGTTCCGCTCGAAGCTCAGGCGACGATCCAGCCTCGCCAGGATTACCGCAAGACTGAAGTCGAAAACGATGGCCTCCGCCTCCGCCTTTCGCAATCCCTGATCAAGAAGCTCAAAGATCAAGCAGCCGATGAAGGCATCTCGCTCGAGGAATTCGTGGGCGAGCTCCTCGCCGAGAGCGTCGTCCTCCGCGCCTGGGAAATCGTCGAACGCAAGAACGCGATGAAAGGCCCTTCGCACCAGGGCGCCGGCAACCAACGCCAAGGTCACGGCAATCACCAGGGCGGCAACCGCAACAACCAGGGCGGCGGCAACCGCAACAATCAAGGCGGCGGCAACCAAGGTGGGAACAAAGGCCATCGCGGCATGAGCCATGTTCGTTATCAGACGATAATGGATGACAAAGCCACCTTCCTCGAATACGTCCGTAACCAAGAAAAAATGCGCCGCTGAGATAGATAGGAAATAGAAAGAAATGGAACTCTGGTACTACGAAGATTACGAAGATGGGGTGAAGCTGGGACTGGCCGCTAAGGAAGTCCTGTTCCGCGGGCAATCCGATTTCCAGACGGTCGACGTGATCGAAACGGAAGCATACGGCCGCATGCTCCTTCTCGATGGCCTTGTGATGACGACCGACCAGGACGAGTTCGTCTATCACGAGCTGATTTCCCACATTCCCGCCCTGAACCACAAGAAGCCGGAGCGAGTTGTCGTCATCGGTGGCGGTGATGGCGGGACGGTACGCGAACTTTTGAAGCACCCCGAGATCAAAGAAATCGTTCTCTGCGAGATCGATGGCATGGTCGTCGAAGTGTGTGAGAAATATTTCCCAGCTATCGCCGGCGGCATCCGCGATCCCCGCGTGAAGCTCAATATCGGCGACGGCATCGCTTACATGAAAGACCATGCGCCCGGTACCCTCGATCTCGTGGTCGTGGATTCCACCGATCCTATCGGCCCGGGCGAAGGCCTCTTCAGCAGCGCGTTCTACAGAAGCGTGGCGGCGGCTTTGAAGCCCGACGGCCTCATGGTTTGCCAATCGGAAGGCCTCTGGCACCCGGCTCCCGTCCTCCAGCGCATCCAGAAGAACGTCTCCGCGGGCTTCCAGCACATCTACCCTTATATCGCCAGCATCCCAACGTATCCGAAAGGCACGTGGTCGTGGACGATGGCTTCCAAGCAGCCCATCGACGTGAAGCAATTTGATAAAGCGCGTTTGAAAAAGATCGAAGCGACGAATCTGAAGTATTTGAACGAAGATCTGATGACGGGCGTTTTTGCGATTCCGAATTTCTTCAAGGCCAAGCTGAAAAGCTGAATAGGGACCGGCTCCCAACCATAGGATTGGGGCGGAGCCGGTTTTAGTAGTGGAAGTGGTATCTCATTAAGAGACACTCACCTCCGTGCTACTAGTGCAATCAAGACACACCAAGCACCACCTC
>JASLCY010000333.1 GCA_030151925.1 Oligoflexus sp. | reverse complement strand
CGCCCGCTGAGGAGGCCGACGCCGTTCATGACGGCGTTCGTCTTCACGGTGCGCTGCGGCTCCTTCGAAGGCTCGAGGCGAGCGGCCTCGCCGCGCATCAGGTAACCGAGATGGTCGGTGCCCGCGCCGCGCTTGGCTTCATGATGATGATCCCGGACCTTGAGGTGCGCCGCGACCTTCTCGAGGAGGATGTCGAGGTTCAGGGGCTTCTCGAGGAAATCGGAGGCGCCGGCCTTCATCGCCTTCACCGCGATATCGATCCCCGCGTGCCCGCTCATGAGGATGACGGGCAGGTTCGGGTGATCGGCCTTGATCGCCTTCAGGGCTTCGACGCCGTCGATGCCCGGCAGCCAGATGTCGAGGAGGATGAGGTCCGGCTTCTCGTTCCTCAGGCCTTCGGTCAGGGCTTCCGCGCTGGAGAAGGTGAGGATCCGGTAGTCCTCGTCGCCGAGCACCGAGTTCACCGAATTCAATATGGACTCTTGGTCGTCGACGACAAATATAGTGGGTGCGTGACTCATCGCTACTCTTCCTCGAGCCTTGGCCCGAATATTCCAGGTTTCTTACCTTGCCCGCTTTTATTCCTAGCTTATTCTAGGCATAAACTCAAAGAATTTTCCATCCCCATTCTATACGAATAGATCATAAGTTTCAGTAACTTGTGGGGTTGCTGAACGGGCCGGCGATTTTTTCCGATAAAGATCCGGCCGCCGCTTGCCGATAAAACAGGGCACCCTCAGGCTTAGAGTTCGCTGATTCGGGAGTCTTATGAAGACTTTACTGCTTTTCGGACTGGTCCTCGCAACGACGTTAGGCGCCTGCAAGAAGTCGCCGGCGAGACCGACTTTCATCCGATCAGCCAATGGATCCGATGCCACGGCGGACGATGAATCCAACGTCGGCGACAAGATCAAGGGCGGCGCGACCTCCGATACCTACGGCGGCCTCGATTGCAGCAAGGACGAGACCTTCCGCGGCCTCCGCGCCTGGCGCCGCCTGGCGAACTCCGAGCTGATCAACACGGTCTCGGACGTCTTCCAACTCGCGGTCGAGAAGATCGATCCGAGCTCGCTGCAGGGCGATATCCCGAAAAAAGACATCTTCGATACGGTGCTCACCAAAGAGCTCTACATGGACGACAACCGCCTCAAAGGCTATGTGTCCTTCGCCGAGGGCGTGAGCGCGGCCGTCGACCTGCAGAAGGTCTTCCCCTGTTACGCTCAAGGCCAGAGCTGCATCGGCACCCAGGTGCCTATCCTCGGCGCCCTCGCCTACCGCCGCCCGCTCACGGCCGACGATACCACCGCGTTCACGAACCTTTACAAAGGCCTGATCGCGGACGGCGTGCTGCAGGACGCGGCTTTCCGCTACATCATCCAGGCGGTGATGCTGTCGCCGAACTTCATGTATCGCAGCGAGCTGGGCGCGCAGAACGCCCAGGGCGAATTCGAGCTCACTTCGTGGGAGCTCGCGTCCTCCCTCTCCTATCTCCTTACGCGCCATCCGCCGGACGCGACGCTGCGCGACCTCGCGGCGAAGGACGGCCTGCGCTCCTCGGATGCGCTCACGCAGCAGGCCAAACGCCTCCTCGCCGATCCCAAGGCCAAGGTCGCGTTGGGCGAATTCGCTGCGGAATGGCTTGAGGCCAGCCGCATCGTGAATACGGCCAAGACCGTCCCGCAGTTCACCGACGCGGTGAAAAACGACCTCTTCGCCGAAGTGAAGAACTTCTTCGTGAACACCTTCTTCGATACGGCCGCCGGCAACTACCAAACGCTGATGACGGCGCCTTATACCTACGGCACCGCGAGTTCGAGCTTCATCTACGGATCGAATCCCGACGGCAGCGGCAAGATCCCGTTCATGCAGGAGCAGCGCCGCGGCATCCTCGGCCAGGGCGCCTATCTCGCCAGCCACGCTTTGCCCGACGCGCCGAACCCCATCACGCGCGGCGTCTTCGTCGCCGAACGGCTGCTCTGCGTTGAGTTCTCGCCGCCGCCCGCGGTGAAGATCCCGGACCAGCAGCCGGGCCTCAGCAACAAGGAGCGTTTCCGCATCCATTCGCAGAATCCGGGCTGCTCGGGCTGCCACGGCATGATCGATCCGCTGGGATTCGCGAGCGAGAACTTCGATTCGAGCGGCGTCTTCCGCACGATGGACGGCAACGAGGCCATCGCGGTGAATTCGACCTTCGCCCTCGACGGCAAGCAGGTGACCGTCACCAGCCCGCAGATGCTCGGCACGATGATCGCCGGCTCCAACCAGGGCCCTGAGTGCTTCGCGCGCCAGGCCTTCCGCTTCGGCCTCGGCCGCAAGGAGTATGCGGGCCGCTTGAGCCTCGGCGCGGCGGTGCCGGCTCCGACCTCGATGCAGAGCAAGCTCGACCAATGCCAGATCAATTCCATCACGGCTGCCATGAAGAAGAACGGCGGCCAATTGCAGAGCGCGATCCTGAGCCTGGTCGGAAGCCCCGCCTTCCGCCTGCGGCTGATCGGGCAGATCGAAACGAACGGGATTAGCCTTACCGGAGGGGAACACTGATGCTCATCAACAAAAACGTCACGCGCCGTAAACTGCTCGAGAACACGGCGACCACGATGCTCCTCTATCCTCTGCTCAAGCTGTTCCGCGAGACGGAGGCCTACGGCGCGACCATAAACTCGCCGAACGCGATCTTCGTGTACTTCGGCGCGGGCTCCTACCGCGACTCGTTCTTTCCGAAGGGCTCGGCGAGCAGCCTCGACAGCTTTCCGGTGGTGACGGCGCCTCTCGCGCCCCATAAAGCGGACCTCACCTTCTTCCAGGGCCTCTCGACCCGCGGCGCGAGCAACCATTACGGTGGGCCGAAGCAGGTCTTCGCGGGCTGGACGCAAGGATACGACGGCGCGAACGCGATGCCTTACTCCCTCGACCAGATGGTGGCGGACCGCATCGGCAAGGACTCGCGCAAGAAGCTGGTCAACGTCGGCTGCATGTCGACGCTCGACGGCGCCTCGGCGGAAGCCATCTCGTATAACGCGGCCGGCCAGGGCCAACCCGCTCAGGATAACCCGAAGGCGGCTTTCGACGACATCTTCGGCGGCTTCTCGCCCTCCGCTTTCAACGGCCCCGGCGCCCTCGCGCTCGCCAACGACCAGGTGGTGAGCGGCAAGAAGAGGATGCTCGACTTCGTGAGCGCCGACTTCAAGAAGATCAAAGGCACGCTCGGCCCCATCGAAGGCCAGATCTACGAAGCGCACGTTACCGCGCTCGACGACCTCCAGGCCGAGATCAATCGCCTGGCCCAGCAGAATTCGGGCAATAACAACGGCGGGACGATGAACGGCGGCAGCACCGGCGGGAACAGCTCGTCGCGCTGCGATCCGAACGCGCTGCAGAGCTCGCTGCCGCAGGGCACGGGCCAAGGCTGGTTCCAGAAGACGG
>JASLCY010000331.1 GCA_030151925.1 Oligoflexus sp. | reverse complement strand
GAACGCGTCGATGACGATCGCAGACTTCCCTTCCTGCGTGAGGAGATAGGCTGCGGTGAGTCCGGCTATGCCGGCGTCGATGATGATCACATCAGCTGGATTAGGGGCGTCCTGGGTCATGACGATCTCCTTCTTCATTCTCAAAGAAGGCTATAGCCCAGTGAAGGAGGGGAGGCAATACGAGGTCTTGTGCAGCCGCGTATCAAGGCTCGATCTGGAGAGCCTCGCAGAAATCATGACGATAGGTGACGGTGATGGGGAAGGTCTGGAAGGTGGCCCAGTCCTCCGACCGATACGGCTCGAAGATCTCGGCCGAGCAGTTCGGCTGGAAAGTCGAATCGTCGGGAGCGGCTTCGATCTCGTCGTCGAGGATCTCCGGCTCGATGCCGTTCTTCACTGAGGCCTGGGCCTGGCCACAGACGGCGTGAAACGCGCCGAGCTGCGGCTGGACCAGTTTGAGGAGGCAGGGGCTTTTCTTGTATTGATGGCGGCAGTGCATGTAGGTGCGGCGGAAGACGCCGCGATCGATGCGGTGGCTGAGATTGATATTCACGAGCACAGGACGGGGGCATTTGGCCAACGGCTTAATCAGATGAAGCAAATCCGAAGATTTTGCGCTTGCCAGAAAAAGCGCGCCAGCCAAAATATAGGGAACCACGCGTAAAAATACTCATGTCTTCTCAGAAGTCTTCGTTGAAGCTGACTTCACCCGTGACACCTTTTTGGTAGGCGGCCACGCGGCGTTCGAAGAAGTTGGTCAGCTCCTGCACGTCCTGCAGTTCCATGAACGAGAAGGGGTTCTTGGAATGGTACACCGGAGGGATTCCGAGCGTACTCAGGCGCTGATCAGCAACATACTCGAGATACGAGCGCATGTCGCGCTCAGAAAGGCCGGCGATGCCGCCGCCCAGGACGTCTTTCGAGAAATTCATCTCACATTCGACGGCTTCATCCATCATTTTGATGATGTCTTTGCGCAGGCTGTCGTCAAACAGAGTCGGTTCCTCGCGACGGACTTCATCGATCACTTCGAAGGCGAAGTTCATGTGGCAGCTCTCGTCGCGGAAGACCCAGTTCGTGCCCGAGGCCAGGCCGTGCAGCAGGCCTTTCGAACGGAGGAAGTAGACATAGGCGAAGGCCGCGAAGAAGAAGAGGCCTTCGATGCAGGTCGCGAAACAAATCAGGTTGAGGAGGAAGCGCTGGCGGTCCTCGCGCGTCACGAGCTTGTCGAGCTCCTGGATCGAATCCATCCACTTGAAGCAGAACTCGCCCTTCTTGCGGATCGAAGGGATGTTCTCGATCGCCGCGAAGGCCGCGACCCGCTCTTCGTCGTTCGGCAGGTACGTGTCCAGCAGCGTGAGGTAGAACTGCACGTGCAGCGCTTCTTCATAAAGCTGGCGCGAGAGGTACATGCGCTCTTCAGGGGAGTTGATGTGCTTGTAGAGGTTCAGGACCAGGTTGTTGGCCACGATCGAGTCGCCGGTCGCGAAGAACGCGACGAGGCGCTTGATCAGATGGCCTTCGGCCGGCGTGAGCTTGTCGCGCAGGTCGGATACGTCGCTCGTGAAGTCGACCTCTTCCACGGTCCAGGTATTCTTGATCGCCGCCTTGTACATTTCGTAGAAGGCGGGATATTTCATCGGTCTCAGGGTCAGGTTCAAACCATTATCAAGCAGCATCTCTATCCTCTTTTCGTCACGTTGGGCTTACTGGCAAGCTTCGCAGGCGCCCGGGTTCTCCAGCGAGCAGGCGACTGCTTCCGCTGCGGTGTAAGCCGTCGGCGCTGAATTCTGGACCGTCGTCTTATTGATGCGGGTCGCGGCGCGAGAACGCAGGTAATACGTGGTCTTCAGGCCTTTTTTCCAGGCGTAGTTGTACATGGACGAGAGCTTGCCTATCGTCGGGCTTTCCATGAAGAGGTTGAGCGACTGGCTTTGGTCGATGTAGGCGCCGCGGTCCGCCGCCATATCGATGAGAACCTTCTGCGGAAGCTCCCAGGCCGTACGGTAGATGCTGCGGATGTCAGCCGGGATCTCATCGATGCCCTGGATCGAGCCTTCCGCGATTTTGATCTTGTTCCTGACCTGCTCGCTCCAGAGGCCGAGGGCCTTGAGCTCACGCGCGAGGTAGGTGTTCACCTGGATGAATTCACCCGAGAGCGTCTCGCGTTTGAAGAGGTTCGATACCTGCGGTTCGATGCACTCGTAAGCGCCGCAGATCGAGGCGATGGTCGCCGTCGGCGCGATCGCGAGGAGGAGCGAGTTGCGCAGGCCGTGGGTCTTGATCTCTTGTTTCAGGGCATCCCAGCGCGCGGTCTGCGAAGGCGTGACGCCCCAGAGGTCGAACTGGAGCTGGCCGGCCGCGGCGCGGGTTTCCGCGAACGAGGCGTGCGGGCCGTATTTCTTCGCGAGGCTGACCGAAGCTTCGAGAGCGGCGAAGTAAGTCTCTTCCTGGATCTGCGCCGAGAGCGTCTTGGCTTCCGCGGAGTCGAAGGTCAGGCGCAGCTTGAAGAACACGTCCTGGAGGCCCATGAGGCCGAGGCCGACGGGGCGCCAGCGAGCGTTCGACGACGAGGCCGAATGAATAGGGTAGAAGTTGATATCGATCACGCGATCGAGGTATTTCACCGCGATACGAACGTTCTCGCGCAGCTTCTCGAAGTTGAAGCTCTTGCCTTCGACATAGTTCGCCAGG
>JASLCY010000325.1 GCA_030151925.1 Oligoflexus sp. | reverse complement strand
GAACGTTCGCTCCGCGTACTCGATGGCGCCGTACTCGTACTCTGCGGCGTCGCCGGCGTCCAATCCCAGTCGATCACCGTCGACCGCCAGATGAAGCGCTACAACGTGCCTTGCCTCGCTTTCGTCAACAAGCTCGACCGCTCGGGCGCGAACCCGATCCGCGTTGCGACCGCGCTGCGCGAGAAGCTCCAGCACAACACCGTGCTCATGCAATACCCGATCGGCGCCGAGTCGGATTACGAAGGCCACGTCGACCTCATCACTCGCAAAGCCACCTACTTCGATGGCCCTAAAGGCGAATCCATCCGCCTCGAGGACGTTCCCGCTCACCTCGCGGACGAAGTCGAGAAATACCGCGCTCAGCTCCTCGACAGCATCTCGATGTTCAGCGATGAGATGACCGAACTCCTCCTCGAGGAAAAGGAAATCCCAGAGGACCTGATCCACGCGACGATCAAGAAGGCCGTTCACCTTCGCCAGATCACGCCCGTCTACATGGGTACCGCGTACCGTAACAAGGGCGTTCAATCGCTCCTCGACGCCGTGACCCGCTACCTCCCGAGTCCTCTGGACCGCGAATACTGGGGTAACGACAACGACAAGAACGAAAAAGTCCAGGTCTTCCCCGATCCGAAGAAACCGCTCTGCGCGATGGCCTTCAAGATCGCGGACGAGACCTTCGGCCAGCTCACCTATACCCGTATCTACCAAGGTACGCTCCGTAAAGGCGAATCCTACTATAACCCGCGCATGGGCAAATCGCAGCGCGTAGGCCGTCTCGTGCGTATGCACTCCAACGACCGTGAGGACGTGGATTCGGCGAGCGCGGGCGACATCATCGCGATGGTCGGCGTCGAGTGCGCTTCCGGTGACACGTATTGCCAGGAAGGCACGAACATCACGATGGAGAAGATGTACGTTCCCGAGCCCGTGATCGAGCTCGCGATCAAGCCGGCGAAGCAAGAAGACCTCGTGAAGATGTCGAAGGCGCTCAACCGCTTCATGAAAGAAGACCCGACCTTCCGCGTTTCGGTCGACAAGGAATCGAACGAGACTCGCATCGCCGGCATGGGCGAGCTCCACCTCGAGATCTACGTCGAGCGCATGAAGCGCGAATACAAGGCGAACGTCATCGTCGGCCAGCCGAAGGTTAACTACCGCGAGGCGCCGACCTCGAGCGCGAAGTTCGACTACAAACACAAGAAACAGACCGGTGGCTCCGGACAGTACGGTCACGTCGTCGGCGAACTCTACGTCAACGAGAATCCGAAGTCCGAGGAAGAATCGCACGAGTTCCTCAACTCCACCGTCGGTGGCTCGATTCCTAAGGAATACATCCCAGGCGTCGAAAAAGGTTACCGTGAATCGCTCGATAAAGGTCCTTTGGCCGGCTTCAAAGTGATCAACACCAAGTTCGAATTGAAAGACGGTACGTTCCACGCCGTCGACTCCTCGGAAATGGCGTTTAAGGTCGCTGCCCGTCAAGCGTTCAAACAAGCGTTCCTCGAGTCGAAACCCGTCATCCTCGAGCCTATCATGCGCGTAGAAGCGGAAACTCCCATGGAGTTCCAAGGTCCGGTCCAGGGCGACCTTTCTTCCCGCCGCGGCATGCTCCTCGGTTCCGACGTCCGTGACGACTACGCGGTTATCATCGCGGAAGTTCCGCTCAGCGAGATGTTCGGTTACTCGACCGACCTTCGTTCGAAGACCCAGGGTAAAGCGACCTTCTCGATGGAATTCGCGGCCTACCGTCCGGTTCCTTCGTCGATCCAGGAACAACTCGTCAAGAAGTTCAAGGAAGAGCAAGCTAAAGGCGGCAAGAAAGACGAGGATTAATCCTTCTTTTGCCAGTCTTACCAAGAAGGCCCCAGCGATGGGGCCTTTTTTTTTGCTTATTTTCCGAGGGAATGTGCCGAAAGGTAAGAGTCGGCCCTCTCGTAGGATGCGAGGGGCGCGGGTAGGAGGCATCCAGGATGGATAACAAAAACGAGAAAAGCCCGAAGCTCAGGCTCGTTAAAACGGCCGCGGAGGCTCAGGCCGCGCCTGAACCCAAGGCCGGGTCAGGCCAGGCGCCAAAGAGCGCGCTCGCGCGGCAGCTTATGGATTTCGCGGATGATCTGGATAAACAAATCGAGCGGATTCTGAATTCCTAGGAGCGGGCGTCGCGATTCGCCTGAAGCTCGAAGATAACCTTCTCAACGCTGGTGAGCTCGGAAGCGAGTTCGTTCGCCGGCGTTTCTATTTGGTTCAGGAGAACCTTCGCCGCCCCCTTCCAATCAGCGCCCTGCACCGCGAGGCGCAGAGCCGAGAAAGCCTTCCCGAGAGCCGCATGGTAAGACAGGAGATTGGTCGCGTCCACCCTCTTATCGAGGAGCACGAGGATGTGGTCGAGGAGATCCTGCACGAGGCTGAAATCCTCGAACGTCATCGCCGTCTCCGGCGGCAGCTTCGGGCCCTTGTGCTCCCAGAGCTGGACCGCGACGGGCTTCAGGTTACGGCCGATCACGCTCGTGAGGTTGCGCAGGACGTCGAGGGTCTGGAGGCAGATCTCGGTCGGGGAATCGACCTTGATGCGGAGGTCCGAGCCTTCGTCGAGGCTCAGGGCCGGGACGACGAGCTCGCCGTCGCCGTGGAATTCCACGTCGCGGCCGTTGAGCTCGATGCGGGTCACGGCATGGTCGGGACGCACGAGGTGCTTCGACACCCATTGCATCGCCTCGGGCAGGACGCGGATGGGCACCGGGACAGGGACGCGGCGGCCGTTCAAAGTAATTCTCTTCAGCACGTTTCACACCCTCTTAGCCGTTGGAAGAGTTGGCCTTCTGCTCGAGCTCAGCCTTCGCGGACTTGGCGAGCGCGGCTGCGCGTTTG
>JASLCY010000289.1 GCA_030151925.1 Oligoflexus sp. | reverse complement strand
AAGTCATCGTCCTTGCTATCGCCGTTGCCGTGCTCGTCGTCGTCGCGGCGATCTTCTACCGCACCATCGGCTCCCTGAGCGAAATGAGTACGGTCACCGACAAGGCGTTCCAGGAGAACGGCGCGCCGGTCGATCCGCAAGTGCCGCCGAGCGAAGGCAACCAGCCCGCAGAAGGCAGCATGATGATGCAGAAGAATCCGGATTCCAACGCGGCTCCGGCCGAGAACAGCATGATGATGCAGAAAGCCCCGGCCTCGAGTACGGGGGAAACGACGACGCCAGCGCCGGCCGAGCCGGCGGAAGGCGCTAAACCTCAGGACAATCCGCAATGAACGACGGCGAAGGCAAGAGGGGGTTTGTCGAAGTTCGCGGCGCCCGCGAGCACAACCTCAAGAACGTCTCGGTGAATATCCCGCGCGACGCGCTCGTGGTCTTCACCGGGGTCTCGGGATCGGGCAAATCCTCCCTCGCCTTCGGCACTCTCTACGCGGAAGCGCAGAGGCGTTACCTCGAATCCGTCTCGCCTTACGCCCGACGCCTCTTCAATCAGATGGCCGTCCCGGAGGTCGATTCCATAGAAGGCCTGCCTCCCGCCGTCGCCCTGCAGCAGCAGAGAGGTTCGCCCACCACGCGTTCCTCGGTCGGCAGCGTCACGACCCTCGCCAATCTCCTGCGCATGCTTTATTCCCGAGCCGGCGATTATCCGCCGAAACAAGGCATTATCTACGCGGAAGCCTTTTCGCCGAATACTCCGGAAGGCGCTTGCCCGGCCTGCCACGGCCTGGGCCGCGTGTATACCGTCACCGAGAAGTCGATGGTTCCCGACGATACGCTGACGATCCGCGAGCGCGCGATCGCCGCCTGGCCTCCGGCGTGGCACGGGCAGAACCTGCGCGATATCCTCGTGACCCTGGGCTATGACATCGACACGCCCTGGAAGGACCTGCCGAAGAAGGATCGCCAGTGGATCCTGTTCACCGACGAGCAGCCTTCGGTTCCGGTCTACGCGGGCTTCGAGCCGCACGAGGTCAAGCGCGCCTTGAAACGCAAGGAAGAGCCGAGCTACATCGGCAACTTCTCCAGCGCCCGCCGCTACGTGCTCCATACCTTCGCGACCACGCAGAGCCCGCTGATGAAAAAACGCGTCTCGCGTTATATGATAGGCGCGACCTGCTCCGAGTGCCAAGGCAAGCGCCTGCGCAAGGAATCGCTGGCGGTGACCTTCGCCGGCCTTGATATCGCCTCCCTGTCGAGCCTTCCGATCAAGAAGCTGGCGGCGATCTTCGCGCCTTATGCGGACGGCAGCGCCAAGGCCCTGCAGAAGATCGGCAAGGACCATCCGGAGAAGGTGCTGGTCGCGCAGCGCATCGCCGAGGATTTCATGCTGCGCATCAACGTCCTGCTCGACCTCGGGCTCGGTTATCTTTCGCTCGAACGCAGCACGCCCACGCTCTCGCCCGGGGAATTGCAGCGCCTTAGGCTCGCGACGCAGGTGCGTTCGAATCTCTTCGGCGTCGTCTACGTGCTCGACGAACCTTCGGCCGGCCTCCATCCGGCCGATACCGAAGCGCTGCTGCGCGCGCTCGATAAACTGAAGGCCTCGGGCAATTCGCTCTTCGTCGTCGAGCATGAGATCGACGTGATCCGTCACGCGGATTGGATAGTCGATGTCGGTCCCGCGGCCGGCGTGAACGGGGGACGCATTCTTTATAGCGGCCCCTATCAAGGGCTCAAAAAAATCGAGGCCTCGGTAACCCGCGCGCATCTCTTCGGCGAGGTCAAGCGCCCGCCGCACCGGCTGCGCAAACCCAAGGGCTGGCTCAAACTCGAAGGCGTGACGCGCAACAACCTCGAGAACCTCGACATCGCTTTCCCGCTCGGCGTCTTCACCAGCGTGACCGGGGTTTCGGGCTCCGGAAAATCCACCCTCGTCAGCCAGGTCCTCGTCGAATTCCTCAGCGAAGCGCTCGGCCAGTCGGTGGAAGAAGCGGAAGACGACACCGACGAGCTGGAGAAGGTGGTGATCGAGACCAAGGGCGGGCGCATAGTCAGCGGGCTCGAAGGGCTCAAACGCCTCGTTCGCGTCGATCAGAAAGCGATAGGCCGCACGCCGCGCTCGAACCTCGCGACCTACACGGGGCTCTTCGATCACGTTCGCAAGATCTTCGCCCAGACGAAGCTCGCGCGCTCGCGCAAGTACGATGCGGGCCGTTTCTCCTTCAACGTCGCGAAGGGTCGCTGCGAGCATTGCGAGGGCGAAGGCTTCGTGATGGTCGAGCTCTTGTTCCTGCCGAGCGTGTATGCGCCTTGCCCGACCTGCCAGGGCGCGCGTTATAACGCCAAGACGCTCGAGGTCACTTACAAAGACAAGAACATCGCCGATGTCCTCAATCTCACGGTCGACGCGGCCTGGGAATTCTTTACGGAAGAGCCCGCGATCCATAGGGCGTTGACGATACTCAGGGAGGTCGGCCTCGGCTATATCCGCCTCGGGCAATCGGCGACCGAGCTGTCCGGCGGCGAAGCGCAGCGCATCAAACTCGCGACCGAACTCCAGCGCATCAACAAAGGCGATACGATCTACATCCTCGACGAACCCACCACCGGCCTGCACCCCTCGGACGTCGAGAAACTCATGGTGCAGCTCGAGCGGCTCGTCGAAGCCGGCAATACGGTCATTACCGTCGAACACGATATGCGCGTCGTCGCGGGCAGCGACTGGGTGATCGACATGGGCCCCGGCGCCGGTGATGAAGGGGGACAGGTGGTGTTCCAGGGCCAAC
>JASLCY010000392.1 GCA_030151925.1 Oligoflexus sp. | reverse complement strand
AAGAAACTCCCGCTGATGAACCCCCGCAATGTCGAAAAAGAGTCTCCCGGCTCCGTCACGATGAAACTGAAGGACTCCGGCACGGATTTGATTAGCGCGACCAGCGTCTCCAAATCCCCGGCTGAGTCGATGCAACTATTGAAGAGTTTCAGGTATGGGGACGAGGCTCTCTCCCATTGATTCTTGAGGGCGGGTTCGTATCCCGAATTAAAAAAGAGCCGACGGCAAAGCCATCGACTCTTTTTTTGGTAGCCCCCGCCGGACTCGAACCGGCACACCTCGCGGCAATGGATTTTGACGTTTCCACGGACTATATCATCACCCTGAACTCGTTGCCGATATTGAGGGGTCGGGCGCTGTTTCAGCGAGGCATTACTCTCACCTAGTTCCTGTACTTTAAGCCGTCTCGCGACAGCACAGGTAGTCTCTGAACCTTCCGCATCTGCGGCTTGGCTGCTGATCACTGCGTCTAACAGCTTCCCAGCAATTCACCCGATTTCTGCATCCCGGATCGCTCCGAGAGTGGACTCTTTATTTTTTTCGGGTCTCTTTCGAAACCGTCAGACACTTCGCCCGAGGGCTAATCCATCGTGTCTACCATTCCACCAGGGAGCCATAAGCATTGAAATCCTAAGATTTCAACCCTCGAAACAGGCGTTCCGGGGAAGGAAAATATTGCGGAAGACCCGGTGGAAGTAAAGGGAAAAATTAAGAAATTAGGTCGAATTTTGCATGCGTCAAAAATGTCGAATCAGCGACTTCCTGCGTGAATCGACTTAATTTCCTGGGCAAAATACCGATTCCTTTCTGAACTCCCTGTTTCGAGGGCTAGAGATGTCATCCAAAACCTGGCCTATGATGCGCTGCGAGCCCCGGGCCGCCGTGCTTCCCATAGAAGTCAAAGGCCTCCTGAGCTGGCGCGACGGCCGCAGCTTGCAGGTGCCCTTCCTCGTTTGGGATATATCGTTCAAGGGCATCGGCCTGCTGCTCTCCGACGAACCGCGCGCTGGCGAGATCGTCGTCCTTACTTTCGGCTACCCGCTCTCGCTCACCGTCGAATGCAGCATACGCTGGAGCAGCCTCCAGGAACCGGATTATGATTTTCAGGAAGATAGTTATCGGGCGGGATTAAAGATCTTACAGCCGGGCATGACGTTCCAGGAACTCATCACGCACATCGACAGCCTCCGCGGCAAATGAGAAACCCGAGCAGGTCTCTCACCATTCCGCGTTAAACTCTTACTCTTCCGGGCGAATCACGCGCTCGCCTTCAGGTCCTCTTCTTCCTGTTTACGAATCAAAAGATCCGTCACGAGGTTCTTCAGCTTGCGGCCTTGGGTGAGGGACTCGAGGTTTTGCAGCGAAAACTGCACGTTATCGCAGTTCTCGCACTGGAGGAACTGGACTTCGTCGTGAACCT
The DNA here is from genome assembly GCA_030151925.1 of Oligoflexus sp. GTDB lineage: Bacteria > Bdellovibrionota_B > Oligoflexia > Oligoflexales > Oligoflexaceae > Oligoflexus. The sequence goes on along the minus strand of JASLCY010000392.1, from coordinate 5,826 downwards.
TATCTTGCATGCCATGCCCGCAGCAGGCGCATTTATGATAGTGTGACGTCCGAGCCAGCAGCTCCTGTTTTCGCGCCTCTTCTTCGTGCATTTTGTCGATAAGTTCGCGGTCTTTTTTGTAGAAATACTCGTCTTCCAGGCGACTGGCTTCGTGGCGTCCGTCTTTAAACATAGGGGCTCCAAATGGGGGCTCGATCAAACACAATGGATTGCTCATCGGTAAAATTGAGGAATACCTGAGAAGGAATGCTTTCCTGATTCTTATCAATGGGATAAAATGGATAAATAGATTTGGTGGTTCGTACGTCCCTGAAATAAGCAGGGATTTTCTTTAAGGATAAGACATGAAGCCGTATTCCAAACGTGGCCAGGAGATCGAGAACCTCCTCAAGGAGCGGATTCTCATCCTCGATGGCGCGATGGGGACCATGGTGCAGCAGTATAAGCTGACCGAGGCCGATTTCCGGGGCGACCGTTTCCAGGACTCGACTATCGACCTCAAGGGCAATAACGACCTTCTGGTCCTTACGCGGCCCGACGTCATTAAAGAGATCCACACGCAGTATCTCGAGGCCGGCTCGGACATCATAGAAACCAATACGTTCAGCTCGACCACGATAGGCCAGGCGGATTACAAACTCGAATCCATCGTCTACGAGCTCAACAAACGCGCGGCGGAGCTCGCGCAGGAAGCGGTGCGCGAATTCAAGGCGAGGACCGGCAAGGACGCTTACGTCGCCGGCGCGCTCGGACCGACGAACCGGACCTGCTCCCTGTCGCCCGACGTGAACAACCCCGCCTACCGCGCGGTGACTTTCGACGAGCTCGTCACGGCCTATTACGAGCAGATCGAAGGCCTCATGGACGGCGGCGTGGACATCCTCCTGCCCGAGACCGTCTTCGACACCCTCAACCTCAAGGCGGCGATCGTCGCGATCGAAAAATACTTCGATAAGACCGCGACCCGCGTGCCGGTGATGCTCTCGGTGACGATCACCGACGCTTCCGGCCGTACGCTTTCCGGGCAAACGGTCGAGGCCTTCTGGTATTCCGTCCGCCACGCGCGGCCTCTGAGCGTGGGCATCAACTGCGCGCTCGGCGCCACCGAGATGCGGCCTTACATCGAAACGCTCTCGAAGATCGCCGACTGCTACATCAGCTGCTATCCGAACGCCGGTTTGCCGAACCCGCTGGCCGCGACCGGCTACGATGAGACGCCCGAGATGACCTCGGGTTTCCTCGACGAATTCGCGCGCAGCCACCTCATCAACATCGTCGGCGGCTGCTGCGGCACGACCCCGGCCCACATCAAGGCGATAGCCGAGCACGTCAAAGGCAAGGCGCCGCGCGTTAAACCCGTGCCGCCCGTCGCCACCCGCCTGAGCGGCCTCGAGCCCCTGGTGATCAAACCGCAGGGCGGCCTCTTCTATATGGTGGGCGAACGCGCGAACGTCACGGGCTCGCCGAAGTTCGCCAAACTCATCAAGGAAGGGAACTTCGAGGCCGGCCTCGCCATCGCCCGCCAGCAGGTGGAGAGCGGCGCGAACATCATCGACATCAACTTCGACGAGGGCATGCTCGATTCCGAGAAGTGCATGACCCACTTCCTGAACCTCGTCGCCTCCGAGCCCGATATCAGCCGCGTGCCCATCATGATCGACTCCTCGAAGTGGTCGGTGCTCGAAGCCGGCCTGCGCTGCGTCCAGGGCAAATGCATCGTGAACTCGATCAGCCTGAAGGAAGGCGAAGAGGTCTTCCTCGATCACGCCCGCACGATCATGCGCTACGGCGCGGCCGCGGTGGTGATGGCCTTCGACGAGCAGGGCCAGGCGGCGACGCTCGAAGACAAGATCCGGATCTGCCAGCGCGCCTATAAGCTCCTCACCGAGGAGATCGGCTTCCCGCCGGAGGACATCATCTTCGACGCCAACGTCCTCACGGTCGGCACGGGCATCGAAGAGCACGCGAACTACGCGGTCGACTTCATCGAGGCCGTGCGGGAGATCAAACGCACGTGCCCCTACGCGCTCACCAGCGGCGGCATCTCGAACGTCTCGTTCAGCTTCCGCGGCAACAATCCCGTGCGCGAGGCGATGCACTCGGCCTTCCTTTATCACGCGATCAAGGCCGGCCTCGATATGGGCATCGTGAACGCCGGCATGCTCGAGGTCTATGAGGAAGTCGAACCGAAGCTCATGGAGTTCGTCGAGGACGTGCTCCTCAATCGCAAGCCCGAGGCGACGGAAGTCCTGATCGAGTTCGCGGAGCAGTTCAAGGACCAGGCGAAGGCCGGCAAGGAAAACGATAAAAACGCCTGGCGCGCCCATACGGTCGAGGAGCGCATCATCCATTCGCTGGTGAAAGGCATAGACGAATTCATCGAGATCGATACCGAAGAAGCCCGCCTCAAGCACGCGCGCCCTCTCGATGTGATCGAAGGCCCGCTCATGGACGGCATGAAAGTCGTCGGCGCGCTCTTCGGCGAGGGCAAGATGTTCCTGCCCCAGGTCGTGAAGAGCGCCCGGGTGATGAAGAAGGCGGTGGCTCATCTCCAGCCGTTCATGGAAGCCGAGAAAGCGAAGAGCGGGGGGAGCAGCGCACGCAAGTCGCAAGGGCGATTTCTCATCGCCACGGTGAAGGGCGACGTGCACGATATCGGCAAGAACATCGTCGCGGTCGTGCTCGCCTGCAATAACTACGAGGTCCAGGATCTCGGCGTGATGGTCTCCTGCGAGGAGATCCTGAAGAAGGCCAAGGAGATGGACGCCGACATCATCGGCCTCAGCGGCCTCATCACGCCTTCGCTCGACGAGATGATCTACAACGCCGGGGAAATGGAGCGCCAGGGCTTCACCATCCCGCTGCTCATCGGGGGAGCCACCACCAGCAAGGCCCACACCGCGATCAAGATCGCGCCCCACTATCACGGCGCCGTCTGCCACGTCGGCGACGCCTCGCTCGTGGTCGAGGTCTGCAACAACCTCATCAGCAAGGAGCGCCGCACGGATTATGCGGTGCAGGTGAAGCAGGAGCAGGAAACGATCCGCCAGCGCCACCTCGCGAACCTCAAGGACAGCAGTTTCCTGAGCCTCAAGGCGGCGCGCGAGGCGAAGTTCAGATCGGATTGGGAGCGCGAGGTGATCGACGTCCCCTCACGCCTCGGCGTGTGGAACCACACCGACCTTTCCCTCGAGGAAGTCGCGAAGTACATCGACTGGTCGCCGTTCTTCTGGACCTGGGACATCAAAGCGCTTTATCCGAAGGTCCTCACCCACAAGCATTGGGGCGAGCAGGCGACCGAGCTTTTCCGCGACGCGCAGAAGCTGCTCGAGGACATCATCAAGAACCGGCGCTTCGACCTCCGGGCCGTGACCGGCCTCTGGCCGGCGCAGAGCGTGAACGACGACGATGTGCTCGTCTACGATCCCGATCGTCCGGGAGCCGTGCTGGAGACCTTCAACTTCCTCCGCCAGCAGCGCGAGCGCGAAGCCGGCAAACCCGCCTTCTGCCTCGCCGACTTCATCGCTCCGAAAACGAGCGGGCGCATGGATTATATCGGCGGTTTCGCCGTGACCTCGGGCGAGCAGGTGGAAGCCTACGCCCAGCACTTCGAAGCCAAGCACGACGATTATTCGGCGATCATGGTGAAGGCCTTGGGCGATCGTTTCGCCGAGGCCCTCGCGGAGTTCGTGCACAAACGCATCCGCACGGTCTGGGGCTACGGCGCGCAGGAAGACAAGACGATCGAAGAGCTGATCAGAGAGGATTATCGCGGCATCCGCCCGGCGCCGGGTTATCCCGCCTGCCCGGACCACACCGAGAAAGCCAAGCTCTGGAGCCTCATGAACGTGAGCGAACGCGTCGGCATCCATATCACCGAGAGCTTCGCGATGACGCCGGGCAGCGCGGTCTCGGGGTACTACTTCTCGCACCCTGAGGCGGAATACTTCCGCGTCGGCCTCATCAACCAGGAGCAGATGGAAAGCTACGCTCAAAGGAAGGGCATGAGCCTGCAGGAAGCGGAACGTTGGCTGCAGCCGAATAAAGCCTACTAATTTTTCATGATTCCATAGGGTTACGGTCGCCCTCTGGAAGAAATCGGGTCATTCAAGCATACTAGTAGAAGGGCTTTTTCCTCGTTCTATCAAGGCCCTAAGGCTGGACGCCGCGAGCATCACCTGTGGGAGACGACCGTTGCTCACCTACATCCTTCAGCAGAAGAACCAGGATCTCCTCGTGAACCTCAAAGGTCCGGTGGACGAACGGTCGAGCTCGGTCCTGACCGAACTCCTCGCCCGCGTTCCCGCCGGCCGCGTGATCCTCGACATGAAGGGCGTGGAATACTTCAACTCGCTCGGCATCCGCGCGTGGGCGAACTTCATCACGAGCCTGGTCCGGGGCCGCACCGTCTTCTACGAGAACTGTCCCGCCGACTTCATCAACCAGATAAATATGATGCCGCTCCTCACCCAGGACGCGAGCATCCTTTCGTTTACCTCGGAATTCATCTGCCCGAAATGCAATCACACGCAGAGCGAGAACTTCGACGCCGGCAAATCGAAAAAGCAGCTGCTCGCCGAGTTCGATCAGAAGGTCTGCTCGCACTGCCGAAGCCAGCTCCTGCCCGATGAAGATCCCGAGACGTTCCTCTATTTCAAAAACCCCTAAGACCGTGTCGGAGTCCCCATGAGAAAGTCTGCCCCTTTTCAGCTTATTTGGCAGTCGAGCAATTTGGTTAAGGTCAAAGGTGAACTCGACGAAAGAGCCGACCTAAGTACCCTGGATAACTGCGCCGATCAGGTTCTCTACGCCGATCTTTCCGAGGTGACGCGTATTAATAGTTATGGCCTCCACGCCTGGATTGCCACGGTAGCCAAAAACAAGATCCAGCTAGTCCTCAGAGAATGCTCGCCCGTGATCGTGGAGCACTTCAACCTCGTCCCTGAGTTCATAGGCGACGCCGGCAAAGTTGAATCCTTCTTCGCCCGTTATGCCTGCGATTCGTGCACCACCGAAAAGAATGTCCGCTACCAGATCGACCAGAGCATCGATCCGAAGAACCCTTCGATTCCGTCGGAACTCTCTACGCCTTGTCCGCAGTGCGGAGGCAAGCTGGAACTCGATCAGTCGCCCGAGATGTATCTGTCGTTCCTCAGATACAGGAAAAAAATAGGGCCGGCACGAGCTTCTTGAATCTTATTCACTACGTCCGCGCTGCTCACGAAACCCGCCTTTCGAGCAGCGTTTTGCTTTCTAATATCTTCGCGGATCTCAGCCATCTCAGAGAATCTCAGTTGGCTAAACGCCTAGGAGAATTATGCAAACACCCCAACTCACCAAACTTAAAAAAATCTAAGTCTCGAAAATGTAACTCGATTTGATCGCTGTGAACAAAATCGAGAACAGCCTGACGAAGTTTTTCGAGTCTTGGCACAAGCCCTGCAATACCTTTCGCAAGATGGAAATTGCTTCTCACTCATCAATCGAAAGGTCTTCCTATGAGCATGTTCGGAAATCTTGCAAAGTTCGCTATCCCTGCAGCCTTTACGCTTCTCGCCAGTTCTGCCTTCGCTACCGACGTACCGCCTCCAGGTTCCGTACAAATCAAGAGCATCCAGGCTTCCGGCACAGGCTGCCCCGATGCCAGCACCTATCAAACCAACATCTCGGACGACGCTCAGGCGTTCACCGTAACGTTCTCGGACTTTGTCGCTGAAGTCGGCCCCGGCATCCCGCTGAGCGAAAGCCGCAAGAACTGCTCTCTGACCCTCAAACTCAAAATTCCAAACGGCTGGCAGTTCAGCATCGCGACCTTCAACTATCGCG
>JASLCY010000259.1 GCA_030151925.1 Oligoflexus sp. | reverse complement strand
GCTGGCGCCGACGATGACGATGACGGTGAAGGGCACATAAAGAGGGCCGAGATCGATCACCCAGTCTTTAAAGAAGGAGAAAAGCAGCTCGGAATTGAGATAGATGAGGTAGTGCGCGGTGCAGATGATGCCGGCGATGAGGAATTGCCCGAGGAGCTTCTTTTTACCGGAGAGGCCCTTGGTGTTCTTCTTGGAGACTTTGAGATAGTCGTCGGTGAAGCCGATCAGGCCGTAGCCGAGCGTGAGCAGAGTCACGAGCCACACGTGGGGATTCATCCAGTCCATCCAGAGGAGGGCCGGGAGGATGGTCGCGAACAGGATGAGGCCGCCGCCCATGGTCGGCGTGCCCTTCTTGGAGAAGTGCGACTGCGGGCCATCGTTGCGAACTTGCTGGCCGATCTGCCGACTCTTGAGCTTTTTGATAAACCACGGCGAGAAGAGCAGGCTGATGGCGAGCGCCGAGAGGAGGGCCGCCATCGAACGGAAGGTGATGTAACGGACGACATTGAGCACACTCAGGTTATCCGCGAACTGATGCACGAGATTATAGATCAATGGAAGTCCACCTTATCGAGCCAGGAGCGTATCAATGATTTTTGATAATTTTAAACTATTGGAAGCTTTAACGTAAAGCAGATCCCCGCGGCTCTTGATCGTGTCGAGATCGGCGATCACATCCTCGACCTTGGCATAATGCTTCAGATGTTCCGCCGTCAAGCCATTCTTCTCCGCGGCTTCGTGAATCCATTGACTGCTTTCGCCGACAGTGACAAGAAGCTCGGGATGGATGTCGTGCGCGCAGTAAACGCCTATCTCGCGGTGAGCGTCCTTGGTTTCGTCGCCGAGCTCCCGCATATCGCCGAGGATAAGGAGCTTGCGTTTGGAGGCGAAGGCCTTGCGGACCGTCTCGAGCCCGGCTTTCATGCTCTGAGGATTGGCGTTGTAGGCGTCGTCGATGAGGGTGAAGGCGCCGAGCCGGTGGACCTGGAAACGGCCTTTGATGCCGCTGTATTTTTTAAGGCCCGGGAGGCATCGATCGAGAGTGAGCCCGAGGCTCTGGCCGATCGCGAGAACGCAGGCGACGTTGAGGGCGTAGACCTCATGATAGTAGGGGAGATCGAGGCTGTGCTTCTGCCCCTTGATCTTAAGGTCGATGAGGGCGTGCCCGTCGGGGCTGCAGCGATCCTGGAGGACCTGGACGTCCGCCGCCTCATGACGGCCGAAGCTCACGAGCTGCTTGCCTGTCTTCGCCATCTCCGCGTGGATGCGCTCGTCGTCGCGGAAATAAACGGCTTTGGGAGCGGCCGTGATTTCCATCTTCGCTTCCAGGATCTTCTCGCGACTGCCGAACTCACCCACGTGCGCGGTGCCGACGTTGATCAGGACGCCGACGTTCTGCGCGACGATTCCTGATAGAAACGCGATGTCGCCTTTGTGGCGAGCGCCCATTTCGATGACGGCGTACTTATGCTCGGAGCGGAGTTGCAGGAGGGTGAGCGGGACGCCGAGCTCGTTGTTGAGGCTGCCGGCCGTCTTGAGAGTCGGGGCGATCGCGCTCAGCATCTCCGCGCAGAGTTCCTTGACGCTGGTTTTCCCCGAGGAACCGGTGATGCCGATCACCTGGCAATCCGGATGCTGCGCGCGCCACCACTGGGCGAGGTCTTGCACGGCCTTGTAGGTGTCCTCGACGGCGATGCCCTTGGCCCTTAAGGCTTCTTTGATCTTCGGCGCGCGCGAACGGGCGTAAAGGAAGCCTTCCGCGCCTTGAGCGATCGCGCCTTCGATGAAGTCGTGACCGTCGTGATTTTCACCGACGATAGGCACGAACCACTGGCCCGCTTTCACTTTGCGGCTATCCGTCTCGATCAGGGACGGGAGCGATTCGGGGACTTTAAGGTGCGACGCGCCCCATCCGTGGGTGCTCATGAATGCAGCAAGCATAAAAGCCTCTCTCTCTGGCTCGAGCGCATAATCAGTTCGCGGACTTTTTTAGATGATTCGGGGTGCCTTTAGCAACCACCTCTTTCGGTGGAGGAGGGGCCTTGTCCGGAGCGACGTTGAGGTAGCGAAGGCTCTCGCTGGCGATCTCCTTGAAGACCGGTGCGGCCCAAAGCGCGCCGTAGCCTGATTTCCCGCCCGGTTCGTCGACGACGACGTAGATCACGAGATGGGGATCGTTGACCGGGGCGAAACCGATGAAGCTCGCGGTGCGAAGGTTAGGGGAATAGGCTTTGAGGATAGGGTCGACCTTCTGCGAGGTCCCGGTTTTGCCGGCGCTCGTATAAAGATCGAGCTTCGCGGCTTTACCCGTTCCTTCCTCGACGGTCTTCTGCAGCACGCCGCGCATCTTGAATGCGGCTTCAGGAGAAAAGACGCGGCGTATCAGTTCGGAGGAGTGCGATTCGATCATGCCGCCTTCAGGCGATTCGATATGATCGATCAGGTAAGGGCGCATGAGGTTGCCGCCGTTGGCGATGGCGCCGAAGGCTTCCACCATCTCGAGGCCGGTGACCGCGATGCCCTGGCCGAACGCGGCGTTGGCGAAACGAACGGGTTTCCAGCTCTCCCAGCGGGCGATGCGGCCCTTGCTCTGGCCGGGCACGCCGAGGAGTTGGTCGGGTTTGGTGAAGCCGAGGTCCATGAAGGTGTTGAAGAGCTTTTCAGGCCCCATGCGTTTGACGATCTGATAGGTGCCGATGTTGCTGGAGTGGACGATCACCTCTTCCGTCGTAAGGGAGGGCGCCGGGTGATCGTCGTGCAGGACCATCTTGCCTTCGTGATAGAGGCCGTTATAGGTGTTATGGACCTCTTCGAGCGTGACGAGGCCCATATCGAGCGCCTTGCCGACCAGCAAGGGTTTCACGACGGAACCGGGCTCGAAGGTATCGGCGAGGCCGAAGTTCCTCTGGCTCTCGTCTTCCGTCGAGCCGATGTGCGGCCTGAGGCTGCGGTTGGCGATAGCGAGGATGCGGCCCGTGTGGGGGTCGGCGACGATGGCGAAGCCGCTCTTGGCCTGCGCTGCGGTCACGCCTTTATCGAGAGCTGATTGGGCGATGTCCTGGATCGCGCTGTCGATGGTGAGGACGATGTTCTCCCCGGTTTTTTCCGGCGTCGCGAGCAGGGAATCCTGATAGATGATCTTGCCGCGCGCGTCGCGGTTCCTATAGGTCTTGAGATTATCGCCCTTCAGGATCTTGTCGAAGGCCATCTCCAGCCCGCTCATGCCGTTATTATCGATACCGACAGTACCGATAATGGGCGCCATGGCCGGACCGGTCGGATAATAGCGCGCCGGC
>JASLCY010000243.1 GCA_030151925.1 Oligoflexus sp. | reverse complement strand
GCCGTCGGAAGCTTTCACCGTAGCTCCGCGGCAGAGCTGATCGGCCGGCATATCAACGACGGGCACCTCGTTCTCCATGATGATCGTCACGGGGAAATTCGCCAAGGCCACGCCCTGGCTCGTGAAACGAACGATCGCATGATCCGAGGCGGAGCTATTGAAGACGAAAGTGGCTTTCTTGGAATTGACGCGAGTCAGCTCTATCGGTTGATCGTCGATGAATAGCGCGATGCGTTCATCGAGGTTCCGTCCTTCCACGCCGACGACGTCACCGTTCCTTACTGTATAGGTGCTGAGGGCCGTAACCGTCTGCCGCGCGGCTGAATCGAAGATAGTCAGATCGTTACAACCCGCCAGCAGCATGAGGGCGACCAGGGAGCGCAACCATGGGAAGATAAACCATCTCATCATGCCTATTGCCCCACACACATATAACGGAGGGAACCGGTCTTAGAATAAACATTGGAATAACCGTTGGTAGGCGCTATAGCCCAAGCCTGGGTAGTATTCTCACGCGATGTTGTGGCCACCCAATAGAAGTCGCTCACGAAACTGAGGTAGCTTCTCTTGAAGTTGAGGCCATCGATATAGGCCTGAATCATTTCCTTCTGCGTCGGCAGCCGCTTGCTGCTCGATTCACAATTCGTGATGGCCTGCTCCCAGGTCGCAGCGGTTTGAGACATCGACCATTTCAAAGTCGTTATCCTATCGGTAACTCCGCAGGGTTCGCCCGCGTCGCAGACGCCGTTGCCGTTGGTATCGCCCCAGGTGTCCCAGAGCCACGAGAAAGCCACGGTGCCGACGGCCGGGAAGGTTCCAGGTACGGATCCCGCAGCTCCATAGTCGTCGATCGAATCGTAGAAATCCGCAGAGCTCGTCGAAGCGTCCGCACCCGAGCCGGTGGTCCTGTTGAAGGTACTCAGGTTAGCTCCGCTGATCGGGTTGTATAAATGCCCCCCGAGTCCGCCGATCTGTTTGCCCCAGCGTATATCCATGTCGTTGAAAGCGTTTCGGTCCACGGCCAGGTAACCGGCGACCGTCACGCAGTTGCTTGCGCCATCACTCGCGCAATTGCTCGGAGGCGCGTAGGTTCCGGTCACTCCGAAGATGGTGACGCCGGATTTGATGTTGCCGGCCGCGAGATTCGTATCGCCGGTACGCGAGTAGCGTGTCCCCGCGGAGTCGAAGTATTCAAAGCTGGCGCTATCCTTGATCTTCGCGTTGAAGGTCGTGGAGTCGAGGTCGGCTGTAGCGGTCGCTCCAGCCAGAGGATAGGTCGCGCTTGGATAAGCTCCCGTTACGCCGGCGAGCACGACGCCGCTTTTCAGGACGCCGGCCGTGATATTGGATTTGATGGCGGAAGGATAACCGGATACGGCCACGCAATTCGATTGGTTATCCGCGGAGCAATCGACGAGCGTACCCGCTACGCCGGCAATCGTTTGACCGGTATGGAGTTTCGCGGCCGCAACACGGCTCTTCTCAAGGCTGGGATAGGCATTGACCGCCACGCAGTCCGATTGATTATCTGCAGAGCAGTCGCTCGGCCTCGCTACAGCCGTTCCTGTAATACCTGCCAGGGAATTGGGAATCACTATCTTCGCCGCGGCTCCGCTGGCGAGCGCGGCCTTATAGCTGCTGCTCGTCACGCAGTCCGTGCCGCCGTCGGTAGAGCAGCTTCCGAGAGTACCCGTTACGCCCGCGATCGTGTCCGTGCTCCGGAAATGGGAGGCTTTGCCGCTCAGACCCGTAACGTCCACGGCCGGCCAGGCGGCGACCGTCACGCAGTTCGTGGCTCCATCCGTCGAACAATCGGTGGGTTTGGCGAGAGCGGTACCCGCAACACCCGCGAGGGTATTGGGAGAGATGATCTTGGCGCCGGCGCCTGAAACCAGAGCAGCCGGGAACGCACCGACCGCCACGCAATCCGTCAAGCCATCCGCAGTGCAGTCGTCGAGCGTTCCGGCGATACCGACCAGAGTGGTGTTGCGCCGGACATTGGTGGCGACGATGGAGCTTTTCTGGACGGCAGGGAAATTGCTGACGGTGACGCAGCCCGTAGCTCCATCCACGGAGCAATCGGTGGGTTTCACGCTGGCCGAACCGGGAATACCCGCAAGAGTCTGGCCTTGCATGATCTTGGCAGCGGCTCCCGTGGTCTGCGCGGCCCGGTAGGAAGCCGTGGATACGCATGAACCCTGACCGTCGGCGCTGCAATCGGCGAGCGTACCGGTGACGCCGAGCAGAGTGAGGCTCGTCTTGATTTTATTAGCCGAGCTGGTGACGAGCCCTTTATCGATAGAAGGATAGGTGGCATTCGTCACGCAGGTCGTGGAAAGAGTGCTGCTGCAACTCGCGGGTGTGAGGGCCGCGCTACCTGCGACACCGGCCACCGTCTCGCCGCTCAGGATCTTCGCCGCTGCCCCGACGACCGCAGCCGCCGGATAATTACTGTCCGTGATGCACGAGGTCGCCCCATCGCTCGCACAGGCGGGAAGGGTGCCGGTAGAACCAGCCAGGCTTAAGGTGCTCGCGATCTTTCCAACCGAGCTTGCCACATGAGCCTTGTCCACAGCGGGATAACCTGCGACGGCCACGCAGCCCGTGGCATTGGAGGAGGCGCAATCCGCAGGACGTACGACGGCGCTACCGCTTACACCGCCCACGCTTGTGCCGTTGGCGATCTTCACAGCCGCTCCCGCGACTTTCATCGCTGGAAATGCGGCTACGCTTACGCAATCCGTTGCTCCGTCCAGAACGCAGTCGGCAGGACGAGGAGCGGGCGCCGCACCGGAGATGCTAGCCAGAGATTCGCCCGTGATAATACGCGCCGGAGCGCGAGCGGAATCGATCGCGGGGAAACCGCTGACAGCCGTACAGCCCACGGCGCCGTCAGCAGCGCAGTTCGCTGGTTTTACGGCCGCCGTACCCGCGGTCCCCGCCAGCGTTTCTCCGGATACGATCTTCTGAGCGGCGCCCGTGAGAAGAGCGGCCGCATAGTTCGGAGAAGAAGCCACGCAACCGACGGATCCATCCGCGGAGCAGTT
>JASLCY010000237.1 GCA_030151925.1 Oligoflexus sp. | reverse complement strand
GGCCGGAGAGCGTATGGAAAGGGGCGGGGATCGCATACTGGGTGAGGCTCAATCGCTTCACGAGGTTTTGGAATTCGGGGATCTCGATCACGGAGTCCGCTTTGACTTCCGATTTGATGGTGTCGGTGCTCGAGGAGATGTAGCCGTCGAAGTTCCCGACCAGCGAGGCGCGCAGCGTATAGACCTCGTTTTGGATAGGGTTGATCGATGCCTTTACGCCCGTAGCGGTCAGATAGGTGAGGTCGTTCTTCAGATTGACGATGAGCGGCGCCTGCAGCTTGATCGTGAACTCGCGCGGCGCGAGATCGGCGAACTCCGCCTCCTCCACGACCGCTTTCCGCTCGAGGTCGACCTCGCAGTTGTTGCGGGAATTCAGGATCTCCGGACCGCTGAGGTTATAGCGGCCTTCGAGCCGGCAGCGTTTGATCGAGAGCTTCGGCAGTTCGTCCACCAACCCGTCGGCGTTCGCCTCGATCTGGCTCGCGAAACGTCCCTTGTTGAAAAAGCCGCTGATCTTCGCGTCGACCGGCGCCTTGTTCAGGCCCAACGAGCCCGCGAGCTTATAGCGGATGTCATCGAGGGCCAGGATATCCATCCGGCCGTCGAGCTTGAGCGGGCCTTGATCCTGGATGGAGCTGGAACCGTCCAGCTTCACATAGGCAGGGAAGGTCTTCTCGGCGTTCTCAGGAAGGTCGATCGCGAGCTGCAGATCGCTCTCGAGGACCGGCGTGCCTTCCAGCTTCCCGCTGCTGAAATCGACGTTCCAGCGGCGTTCGCGATTGTTCGACACGCTGAGCTCGAGCGGGCCCTTCAGCAGGGTCTTGCCGGCCTGCTCGATGTTGATCTCTTTCATATGCAGCGCGACGGGGCGCCAATGGATGGCGCGGATGCGCGCGAGGATCTTATCGTCCCATTTAAAGGGCTTCTTCTCCGCGTAAGGATCCTCGGGCGCGAGTTTAAGCGCGAAGACCCCGTCTTCGACGAGGGTCGGGCCGACCATCGTGAGGCCCGCGTGATCCGGGTGGATGCTGAAGCCCGCCGCGAGGTAAACGCCGTCGGCGATGAACGTCACGCTCTCCGTGCGGAAGCGGAATTTGTGGAAGATGAACTTGGCTTCGCGCTCATAGAGGTCCTTGCGGGGGAAATCGGCCTTAAAGCTCTCGAAGCTCGCTTCGATGCCCAGATGGGGCAGGACGTCGTCCGTCACGATGCGAAGGTTCTGCTCGTTGATGATGGCTTCGGGTTTGAAGATGAGCACACCGATCAAAACGCAGAGGGCTATGACGAGCACGCTGAGGAGCTCGAGCAGCATGATGAGGCCGTAGGCCGTAGCTTTGAAAAGGTGTTTGAACAGCATTAGAATTGTTCTCCCAAGCTGAAGTAGAATTGATACTTTTGCCTGTCCTGATAGGCCCTGAGTTTGTCGTCGGTCACGTACCCGTGGGCGACCGAGACGCGTATCGTGCCGATAGGCGATTGCCAGCGCAGGCCCACGCCGGGCGACCAGAATTTGATCGGATCCACTTTGAAGGCCACGTTTCCGATCTGGCCGTAATCGGTGAAGATGAGGGGCTGCAGGTTATAGGGCAGCTTGTTGTTCAAACGCAGCTCGAGGCCCCCATAGACCTTGGTCAGCACGCCGGTGCCGACGCTCGGGATATCCTTCCGCGCGAAGCCCCGCATGTCATCCGAGCCGCCGAGGAATTGCTTGAAGGACGCCGGCACCTGGTCGGGCGTCGTGTCTTTGCCGGGCTGGGTCGTGACGAAGGTGCCGCGCAGGCCCAGGATCCAGATCGTGGGCTCGTAATTCAATATGTTCCAGAGGTAGGTGAAGTTCGCCTTGTACTGGGCGAGCGAGACGTCCGACACCACGGATTTGTTGCTGAAGGAACCGAAGAGGGCGCCCTGGAAACCCTGCTGCGGATCGGCGATATAGTACTCATACATATGGTCCTGGACGTTGAGGCCCATATCGAGCGTGAGGAGGCGCGTGTTGCTCGGCGCTTCGCCGCGAATCGTCTTTTCGAACTGCAGCGAAGGGCCCGCATACATATCGAGATGGAAACTCCTGAAGTCGGTCGCGTACGCCGGAGCTCCGACGGCCTTGACCGTCCGGGTTTCGTAGTTCGCCTCGAAGTCGCGGTCGGCCTTGATATAGGTCTTCAGGTAATGATTGCTCGGCCAGGGCAGGTAATACCAGTTGAAGGTCGTGAGGAACTCCTGCTCCCGGTACGAAAGGGAGGTCTGCACCTGCAGCAGGGATGCGCTGCGCGTGAAGCGGCTGTTCGACCACGAAGCCTTCGCGATCGCCAGGTTCTCCGAGTCGAAACCGAAGCCGAACGACAGGAGCCGCGGCTCGCCGGGCAAAGTCGTTTGCCGTATCGTACCGGGCTGCTCGGCCGCGCATTCGGGGCTGTACTGCGAGTTGATGACGGTCTGGGAGTTGAGGAGGCGGTTCGCCGAGATCTCCAGGACGACCGGATCATAGGGATCGTCGATATCGAAGGCACGGTAACGGTCGAGCATCCCATCGTCGACGCCGGGGACGTGCTCGCTGTTGACCTTCTCGATCGTCCAATGCTGCCCCGATTCGAATTGCACCATCACGTCGCCGGTGGTCTTGTCGGCCTTGGTCGCGAATTTGGGGCAGGCGTAACCCAGCCGGCCGAGCTTAAAGGCCATCCACTTCTCGATGTTGTTGAGCTGCTCCGGATTCAGCGGTTTGCCGATCGGCAGCCAGTACTTCTCGAGGTTGAGGTCGGCCCTCTCGGGGTAGCTGCGGATGCGACTGACGAGCGTGAGCTTTCCGGGCCTTACATAGAGCTTCTCACCGCGGATCTCAAAAGCGGGGGTATGGTAGCCCCGCGACTGCAAGAAGCTCCTAAAGAAGAATTCAGCCTGGTTGAACGGGATATTTTGCCAAGACGGAGTATCCGCGGAGCCGCAAAGCGTGCGTTTCTCGGATGTGCTCCATTTGAATTGATCGGGCGTGACGAAGCGTCCGCAGAGTTCCTCGGCCTGGGCGGCCCGGAATCCGACGAAAGCAAAAGCAAGGCTGCAAAGAAAAAGAGCTCGCAAACTTATACTCATGGCCTGAAATAGGATGGAGAACTTAAGGCAATAACCCTAGCGTATCGCACCACTTCTAGCAGGAAGCGGCCAAAGGCACAGCCGAATTGTATACCGAGCTTGAAAAAATCGTAGGCTAACTATCCGAAATTGTGGAAGGTTACGATGGGCGAAAGGAATGTCTGTAAAATAAAACAACCCCGACGAATCGGGGCTGTCGTGTGCTTTTTGAAAAGCCGACTAAGATCTAGATCTTAGTAACGGTTGCGCGAGAAGCCACCGCCAGAGGTGTTGCCGCTGCGCTCGCCGCGTGGACCGCGGTCACCGCGTGGTTGGCCGCCGAAACCGCCGCGCTCTTCGCGAGGAGCTTGTGGGCGTGCTTCGTTAACAGTCAACGAACGTCCGCTGTAGTCTGCGCCGTGGAATGCTTTGATCGCTTCGGCTGCTTCTTCGTCGGTCGCCATTTCAACGAAACCGAAGCCTTTAGAACGGCCTGTTTCGCGGTCAACGATGATTTTCGCCGACTCAACAACGCCGCATTGCGAGAAGGTGTCGATCAACACTTGCTCGGTTGCGGAATAAGGGAGGTTACCAACATACAATTTCTTACCCATTACGATCTCCGAAAGGGGGCGCCTCGTGCGAAGATCGGGGCACTCTGCCCAGAGACTTGAAGAGGCAACTAACTCATGAGCAGGGAAATTATCATGCAAAGGGGTCGAAGAAAACTGAAATCTGCAGGCCTTTAAGCAAAAATTGTTCGCTTTGCAGCGAAGTGCGGGGACTGGTGCGCAAGCGTTACAGACGACTTCGAGGTCAGGCCAATTATGGGCAAAGCCACCGTAGATCGCCCCGGAGAAATTCCCCATTTATTTCTCGCGATCTTCATAAAGATAAGTATTTTTAGTTAGTTATAAAAAACGCGGCGTTTTGTTCACGCTCATCACCCTTGCAGGGCCCAGGAGAACCAGGCGATAACCGTCACATAGAAAATCTGGGGGCCGCGTGCAACTCTCGAGACCTGAGCTGAAGCGAGAGGCTTAACTATGGGCAAATTGATTGATCTCAAAGACTCTTTTTTGAGATCGAGTGAAGAAGCGTTCGAGGAAGATGGAGACGAGTTCTTCGTTTGGGATGGCGAATCCTTGACGAAGCTTGCCCACGGCGTTCCTCAGGTCGATGATGCGCCCGTAATCTCCATCAAACAGAAAAATTGAGCTGGGGGCCGAGGGCCTCAAGACGTCCCTTCAAGAGCTTTTCCAGAGTAATCTCCACTCCGCCACTCAGACCCTTGATGTCCTTCCATTCACGCCAACTTTTTGCGTCAAATTGCTTTTGCCTGTGAGCCAGGATGAGTCTGTTCTTCGGCGTATGCTCCGAGGGGACGAATTCGATCGCCTCGGCTTCGTAACCGAGAGTGCGGAGCAGCAGAACGCGTCCGGTATCCGTAAAGTCCGCCGCTACGGTCCGGCGAAGCTGCGGGCTATGGAAAATTGCGCGGAGAGGTTCCGCCGGATCTTTCACCGCCTTCCATTGGGCTGCAAGTTCGGCCTGACAACAGGGGGCGATCGCCAGCGCGTCCGACCGGAGTTCGATGCCGTGAGCGATCGCGCGGCAGCTCAGGCTATCGCAGGCATGCAGGGCCACCAGGAAGTGCGGCCTCAAACGTTTTTTATCCTCTTCGCCCTCCGCCTCGGACCCGGCGCTTTCCGGATAGAGCTCTGCGAGCAGGGCGTGCCAGTCGAAGCCTTCCAGGCCGCGCACCGCGAAGCGCAGCTTCTCGCCGAATCCGAGTTTCTCGGCCCGGGCCTTCGATTGTTCGATCACTTTGGGATTCGAATCCGTGCCGATGATCTGGACGGGATGAGGATCGACCGCCGTGAAATACCAGGCGAGCAGAACGCTGACATACGAATTGCCCGCGGCGACCTCCGCGATGCGGAGCAGGGGGAATTGTTTCTTGAGCTGCGTAAGGGTCGGCTTGAGCAGGCCGAGCATATGGTTCACCTGCAGCAGCTTCTTGGTCTGCGTGCGCGTGAGGCTGCCCTCGGGATTCAAAAGGCCCATCTCGAAGCATACGTCCGGAGCTTCCCACGGCAGGAGCAGGAGCTTTTTGCTGCCGATCAGCGCCTTTTGTCTCTCGGGCGTCCAGTAGCGGCGGATAAGGCTGGCATCGAGGGCTTTGGCCATGGGGTCCTCCTGATCGGCTTGTCTTACAGGGGTGGTCTTGGAAAAGCAAGGTTCCATCTGGTAAAATAGGCTTATATCCCCCCTTACAAAGGAATACCCGTGTCTGCTTCCTCTCAGCAGAGAAAGCGCAGTTGCGCCTCGTGCAACCTGTGCTGCACGCATTTGGAAATCGAATCAAAACCAGGATATTCGACTCGGCTCGACACGGGGGAGGATGTCGCTAAACCCGCTAAGGCCCCCTGCCGATTCCTGGGACCGAACGGCTGCTCGATCTATGAGGTGCGGCCCTTGGTCTGTCGCGAATTCCGCTGCGATTGGCTTCTGGCCGTGAAGGGTTTCGGCCCTCTCGATTCACCGGATCGCACCGGCGTCATGGGCGTGCGGGGCGAGCGCTGGGTCATCGATAAATCCGCCTGATGCGTCCTCTTCAAACGAACGACGGTCTCGATGTGGTCGGTCTGCGGGAACATATCGAAAGGCAGGACCGCCTCGATCCGATAAACGCCGTTCCTCACCAGCTCCCGCAGATCCCGTTTCAGCGTCTGCAGGTCGCAGGACACATAGGTCAGGCGTTCGAGCTTGTTCAGCCCGGGCGCCAGCAGCCCGCGGACGACCTGCGGTGAGAGCCCGGTGCGCGGCGGGTTCACGATGATATCGGTGACCTCCTCGGCGCGCGGCTTGTCCTTATCGCCCTTATTCATGCCCTTCACGTAGTCTTCCACGCTGCTCACCGTAAACAGCACGTTCTTCAGGCCGCGGCGCTTGGAGTGCTCGATCGCCGATTCGATGGAATGCGGGTTCGCCTCCACGCCGAAGACCTTTTGAAAACGCTCCACCGTTTGCAGGCTGTAAGTGCCGAAACCGCCGTAGAGGTCGACCAGGACCCCGCCCGCGTGCGGAGCCGCGATCGTTTTGATGAAGTCCGGGGCGAGGCTGGCGTTCGCCTGGAAAAAAGCTACGGGGTCGATCTGGAAGTCGAGGTCCGCGATCCGGAAACGGAAGGTCTTGGGACCGGCCAGGTGCGAGACGTCGCGGGAGAGGACGAGATCCTCGTCGTCCGGCTTCAGCAGCGATTCGTAAAAGCTCACGCCCGCGATTCGCTGCGCTTCCGCCCAGGCGACGAGCGCCTCACGGGCGACGCCGGTATGCGAGACGATGACGCCGAACTCCCTCGTCTCCGGGCTGTAACGCACCGTGACGAACTTGAGGCGTTCCGCCTGGAATTGCTTCTTGGTGTGCTGATAGAGCTTCGCGGGCAGGGCCTTGCCGAAGCCGAACAGCTTTTCTACGAGTTTATTGATCTCGGGATGGTGCACGGTGCATTGGGGGATCGCGACCACTTTTTTGCTGCCGCGTTCGTAGAGGCCGATCGAGCGGCGGCCCAGCTCGTCTTCGTGCAGGCAGAGTTTACCGGATGTGCGGTAGCCTTGCTCAGCGGGGCTCGGGACGAGCGGGGCGATCGCGTTTTCAGCTTTGGCCTCGCGCGGCAATAGGCCGCCGAGCTCGCTTCGTACGCGCTTCGTCTTGTCATTGAGTTGTTTAACATATGGAAATTGCTGGAGAGTACAGCCAGAACATTTTCCAAAGTACAGGCATTTCGCTTTCATAGCCGGGAGATATAACGCGCCCTGGCAAAAATGGCCAGGAAAAATTCTGTTGAAACCGGAGGGCCGGCGAGACCCTCGCGCGAATCAGGGCCTGAGGATCTGCGAGATCTCGGCCCGGCCGTTGCTGTGGGTTCTCACGGCCTCCTTGAGAGCCGCAAAACTCGTCTTCTGGTGGCATTGCACCTGAACGGTCACGAAAGCGTCTTCGTCCGCGAAGGTGTTGCGGTAAATCGAGATCGGGCCGAGTCCGCGGAAGGACGACATCAGGAAGGTCTTGAGGCCGTCGGCGCCTTTGGGGACCTCGCCTTTCAGCTCCAGCCGATATTTAGTGTTGATGACGAGGGGATCGTCGTCGTGCACCACGAAACGGGGCGCCTCGACCGCGATAGGGCTGAAGTCGTGCATCGCCATGCGCTGCGGAAGGCTCACGCTCGCCGTGTAGAGCTTCTCGAGCTCGGCGTCGTTCGGCGTGAACTTCGGACGGTTCTGCATCCAGGCGAGCTGGGGTTTATCCGCGCCCGACCAGGTGCCGCTCACGATATCGCCCGCGGCATCGACCTCGATCGCGTAACGGTAGGTATAGGGCGCGAGCTCCGTGATCACGGTCGTCTGGATCTGGAGGAGGCTGCCGCCTTCGGGATTCTCGCTCTGCACCAGCACTTCGGACTTATAGGAGATCACGGGTTTATGATCGAAGCTGAGGTCCACCTTGGGGTCGATGATGAAGCCTTCCTGGCGAAGCCCCACGAAGTTGGCCAGAGCCAGATGGAACGCGGCGGCGTCCACGGCGTAACAACTATCGTGCTTCAGGTCTTCGGCGCTGCTGGCCGTCAACGTCCGAGTCTCGATCCCGCGACGGAACGAGTCGCTCTCCGTCCGGCATAGGCCGCCGAGCGAACGGGTTTCGACGCCTTCATCGGCCGTCGAATGCTTGCGCACGAAATCGACGAGCTGCGACCTTATCGCGCTCGCGGGGACTTCCATAGTCTGACCCGCCGCGTTTTTCGTCTTCACCGCGCGCGGCTCGGCGTAAAGCAAGGCCGCGGCCGCCCAGCTCTCATTCAGCCCGGGATCCACGCCTTCCGCGAAGACCTTGTAACCGGACCACGGAGTCGGCATCACGGCGCCGCCCAGCGGCAGCTGCGACCAGCGCGTGATGTATTCGTTTTTATCGCTGACCTCCTGGACGGCCTGGTATTTGGTATCGAGGAGGTTAAGCCAGAAGTCGTGCAGCTCGCTCGTGCCCGAACGGGTTTTGCAGCTGGAAGCGAAGGGGAGGACAGCCGCTGCCATCGCGAGCGAAAGGCCGATGCGAGGTCGTGACATAAGAGGCGGCTCCTTGGTCGTCTTTGTGAGGTTCTTTCTATTGTGCCAAAGATAGGTGAACCGAGTAAATACGACGCCTTTATGGCGCGCTAAAAAGAATGACAATTTTTCTTCTAACCATACAAAATTATGGTATAGTAGTTTTGTTGCCTCAGCCGGCCCACCTCCTTCAAAAATGTCTTTCAATTCAAGGACATTTTCCAGCAAGGGAACCCCGATAGCCCTGACTCCGACACGACTTCCTTAACCCTCCGCCGCGGGAGCGGAGGGGTTAACTCCTCCCTGATGCCTGTTACGCCCCACGCGAATTCCCTTTCCCTTCGGAAGGCCCGAATCTAAGATCCCTGGACTCTCAAAGGGGACAGTCATGAAGCTCAGCGATCGCTCCATTGCCGAATACCACGCGCACATCTATTTCCAGGACTCGACGAAGGCGTCGGCGGAAAAGCTCCATCATACCCTAGGTGAAATCTTCGGCGATAGGATCGTTCGCAACGCCATCGCTTACGGCTCGCGCGGTCCTCACGTCCCACCGATGTTCGGGATCGATATTCCCAAAGGCGAGTTCTTGGAAGTGCTGGATTTCCTCATCCTCAATCACGGCCCGCATGCGGTGCTCATCCATCCCGTGACGGGCAACGAGCTGCTGGATCACACGCACCACGCTCTGTGGCTCGGCGATAGGCAGCCGCTCAATCTGGCGATCCTAGCTTAATTGCAGGGCGGTTCGTAGCCGTCGATCACGAAGCCCGTGATCGAGATGTCGTTCGGCGTGTTGCCCACGAAGACGAGGCCGCGCACCGCGGTGATGGCCATCGAATAGGGATAGCTCGGGCTCCCGAGCTGAGGCAGCGTCGTCCAGTTGGTGGCATCGAAAGGCACTTCGAGGGTCTTCACCTGACCGCCCGAGGAAGGGATCTTGGCCACGTATTTCGCACCCCCGTCCCAGGCAAACGAAGGGCGCATCTGCACCCACATATCGCTCGTGGAGCTGTAGGTGATCGTAAAGCTCTTCGACTTCGAAAGATCGACGTCGGCTTCGAATACGTTCTTGAGCCAAGCGGGGACCACGTGCCAGTCGTTGCCGATCCATTTCACTTTCGCGGCGTTCTTATCGCCGTCTTTGACGACGATGGAGCCCGAAGAAGGGACCATCTGGCCTTCCGTGGTGGCGATCCATTGATAGATGCGGCCGACGGAAAGCTTGTTGTCGCATTCCTTGAGCATTGCGGTGTTGGTCGTGGTCGTCGTGTTGCCGGTATTCGTCATCGTCCCGGTGTTGGTCATGTCGGTCGTGCCGCCATTCATCGTGTTGGTCGTGCCGGTACCGTTCGTGGACGTCGAACCCGTGTTGGTGTTGGTTGAGTTGTTGGTCGTCGTCGAAGCCGAGGAATTCATGTTGGAGGACGTGGTGCTGTCGGCCTGCGCGCTTGAATTGGAAGCATCGCTCGTATCGGTCGCTGCGCTGTCGTCGCCGCTTGAGGTCGCGCCTTCGCCCGAGGAACTATCGACTTTCACCGGATAAACGGGGGAGGGGGGACGGGTGCACGCGCCCAGAACAGTCAGGCAGACAAGGATAGTAACCTTCGGATATCCAACCATAAAATGCACCCCGAGACACTGAGTTCGAAGGGCTTATCGGTCGAATAACCGTAAAACATGAGGATTTTCTAGGCCGGCGTTTCATTTAGCAAGACGACGCAAGGAATCCTTTGCGGGATAATTTTTTCCAGACATTTCCGTAAGTCTTCGGGTTCGAAAAACGTCACGGAGGGAGCTTGGATGAGTCGGTTGTCGTTCGCGAGGACTTCTTCCTGCGCGCTGGATTTCGCCGGTTCGGTCGTTACTTTTTCGCTGCGACGGCGCAAAATCAGGTTTTGCGCCTTGAAGGCCAGGATGGAGGAACAGGTCAAAGGGATCGCTGACTTTCTCATTGTGTGGAACCTCCGTGAACCACCATGGGTTGCGGAGTAATCTATGCAAATCCAAGGCCAGACCTGGTTCACGAGCGATGGGGCCGCTCGTGCTGTTAAACGCTGCTTTTTCGCTTAAGAATCAGCAGCGTCAATTCGAGAGAGGTGCCCAAGCGGAAGGGAGGGCCCCAACTGCCGGTACCCGCGCTGACGTAGACCCACATCCTGTCCTGTTTTGAGAGACCTGCATAATGCGGGTCGTGCACCATTTTTGTGACCCAGGTCCAAGGAATAAACTGTCCGGCATGCGTATGCCCGGAGAGTTGCAGAT
>JASLCY010000234.1 GCA_030151925.1 Oligoflexus sp. | reverse complement strand
AGTATTCATCGAGCTCGCCGCGCAGGCCGATGAACGCGTTGCGCGTGATGTTGAAGTTGA
This sequence comes from Oligoflexus sp., assembly GCA_030151925.1. GTDB lineage: Bacteria > Bdellovibrionota_B > Oligoflexia > Oligoflexales > Oligoflexaceae > Oligoflexus. Next base: position 5,136 of record JASLCY010000234.1, on the reverse strand, counting down.
TGAGCGCGTCTTGCAGCGAACGGGTGAGCAGCAGCTCCTTCGAATCGAACTGCGGATGCGATTCGCCGCTGAGCCGCATCTCCAGCGCGTCGGTCTTTTGCGCAAGGAAAACCGAGGCATAGGGCGAATACGTAAGTCTCTTCGCGAAGTCCGAATCAGCGGCGAAGGCATAGGCGCCGAGCGAGCCGCCGATCGTCGCCTTCTCGCCCAGCAGGGTCTCGTAGCCGCCGGCGATCTCGGGCTTCCACAGCATCTTGGGTTTATAGGCGACCAGCGTCTCGTTCTCGAGCGAGCTGCGCGGCGTGCTGAGGATGAGGACCTCGTCCTCGCCGTGGCTCACCGCCTCCGCCGTGAGCGTGCCCTGGTAGTACCACTGGCGTTTCGCGTTCGGAGCGCGCTCCGAGCCCCAGGCCGCGGTGAGCGAGGTCTGGGAGATGTCCGCGCCGGTCGAGAGCGATTTCTTGGTATCCACGGTCTGATTCATGTAGCGGTACGAGAGCTCGACCTCGCGGACCGGGTTCAGGATGAAGTCGGTAGGCTGCGCCGCCGCGGGTTTGCCGTTGGAGCCGGCCGCATCCTTGTCGCCTTTCGGTTTCTGCAGAAGCTTCCTCTCCGCCTCGCGGCGCAGCTTCTTCTGCGAGGCGACGAGCTTCGAAGGCAGGACCACGGCCTGGTCGAACATGTCGATGGCCCTTTGGTATTCGCCCGAGCGCAGCGCGGAGATGCCGCCGAAGTACCCGGCGAGATCGTAGAGCGCGTGGCCGTTGGGGATCTGCGAGAAGGCCTTGAGGGCGTTGGCGTCGTCGCCGCTCCGGAACGCGACCTGGCCGAAGTCGTAGGCGGCGTCGGGCGTCATCTCCTTGAGGTCGACCTGCAGGAACGCTTTGTAGGCGTCGGGGATATTGCGTTGCTGGTAGAGCGCGCGGGCGAGGTAGATCCGCGAAGGGCTGTGATCGGGCTGCTTCGCGAGGAGCTGCTGGAAGTTGTCCGCGGCCTCGTCGTAATGCTTCGCCTCGTAGGCCTCGACGCCTTTGCGATAGAGCTTTTGCAGCGCCGGGTTCTTGAGGTTCGTCGTGCCCTGGCCCTTGGCGGCCGGGGGCTGCGTGGAAGGCTGAGGCGTGGCTTGATTGGCGTTGGAAGCGGGCGTGCCCTGGGCGTCAACGGACGCAGCGAAGCCCGAGCCGGCGAATAGACCGGACGAACCAAAGCTTAGGGCAAGCAGGAGTCGCTTCATGAGGCCTCAGTGGTGCAAAATTGCGGCTATAGCCTATTATACCACCCCAAATCCGGGCTCCGTAAAGGTCCGAGCTAGGCAAACATGACCATCCCGGGTCTATCCTGCGGAAATCAAGAGACATCTTCATTGACTGATGCTTAACTATACAATAGTATCGTTATCTTTCGTTTTCAGAGGAGCATAGTCTATGGCTCGCGTATCGATCGAAGATTGCCTTAAGTACATTGAGAATCGTTTTGCATTGGTGGCCGTCGCCTCGCACCGGACCCGCCAATTGATGGAAGGTAAGACTCCTCTCGTTAAGACCAGAAATAAAGAAGCCGTAACGGCCCTGCGCGAGATCGCGGAAGGTTTCGTCGTCGGTTATCAGGGGGATGATCGCATCCGCAACCAAACGGCGCCTAAGGCACCGACCGAATTCTAAGCAACGCGCCTCGGCGCAGATTATAAAAAACGGCTGGACCCTCGGGTTTCAGCCGTTTTTTTTGTCCTTATACCCACGTACGCCCGCTCGCGGAAGTTGGCCCCAGACTTGCAACCTCGTCTTGATTCCACCTTCTGCGAGGTATCGAACTATGATTCAAACGATTGGTTACGCTGCCACCCTTCTGAATAGGACTCTTAAACCGAAAACTTTCCAACGCGCGGATCCTGGCCCCGGGGATGTGGTCCTCGACCTGCTCTTCTGCGGAATTTGCCACTCCGACGTCCACCAGGTGAACAACGATTGGAACAATACCGTCTGGCCCTGCGTGCCGGGACACGAGATCGTCGGCCGCGTCTCGCAGGTCGGCGGTGAAGTGAAGGGGTTCAAGGTCGGCGACGTCGCGGCGGTCGGCTGCATGGTGGATTCATGCGGAAAATGCTTCAGCTGCTTGAACGGCGATGAGCAATACTGCGAGTCCGAAACCAGCATGCTGGGTACCTACAACGGTCCCTTGAACCCGACGTTGCAGAATACCTACGGCGGTTACTCGAACCGCTTCGTCGTCAAGGAGCATTTCCTCCTCCACGTGCCGGACTCCATACCCATAGAAACCGTCGGGCCTTTGCTCTGCGCGGGCGTCACGACCTATTCGCCGCTCAAGCACTGGGGCGTGAAAGAGGGGATGAAGGTCGGCATCGTCGGGCTGGGCGGCCTCGGGCACATGGCGGTGCAGATCGCCAAGGCCATGAGAGCCGAGGTCACGGTGATCTCGACTTCGGACGACAAGAAAGAAGACGCTATAAAGTTCGGAGCTTCTAAATTCGTGCTTTCGACCAGCAGCGAGCAGATGAAGGAAACCGCCAAGAGCCTCGACTTCGTCCTGGACACCATTCCCGAGAAACACGAGTTCGAACCCTACCTCGACCTGCTCCATCGCGATGGGGCGATGGTCATCGTCGGCGTGCTGGCCGAACAACCCAAGTGGAATCCGCAGAAGCTCCTCATGCAGAGGAAGACGGTCGCCGGCAGCCTCATCGGCAGCATCGCCGAGACCCGCGAGGTCCTTGATTTCTGCGCCCAGCATAAGATCGCGCCCAAGGTCGAGGTCGTCACTCCGCACGGCATCAACGAGGCCTATAAGAACGTCGAGAAGAAGAAGGCCCGCTACCGCTACGTCATCGACCTCTCGCATCTCGCCAAGGAGGATGCGCGCGGCCTGCCCGAGATCGATGCGGTGAGCCACGTCCTGGACCGCGATAGGAAAGTCGTCATGCCTCAGCCTGAGGTCCATACGGGTAAAGAACGCCAAGACTTCAAACCCGGTTGGGCCGAGGAATCGTTGCCATCATAAAACATGGATGAGAAGGAGAACCAACATGAGAAGTATCGGATCAACGTCTGCGAGCATGGGCAAGTGGGCCATGGGCGGGCTCGCGGTCGCGGCAGGGTTCGCGTTGGCAAGCCTGCATGCGCCGACCGACAAGGGACTGAGTTTTATGAAGAAGGCCGATAAGAAGGCGGCCAAGGATCGTGCGACCATCGCCGTGAACAGACAAGCCGACGAGGTCCTCGCTTTCTTTAATGAGAAAGGTTACGAGGGCAAGGTGGAGGTCGGCCCTTTCCAAGACGGGAAGATGAGTTTGGTGACGGCGCTCGACGCCGAGATTTCCGAGCTGGATCTAAGGCAGCTCAAGGCGCTGCTTGAAACAGGCGAAGTGGCGACCATCATGGGGCAATCGCACGGCGAACGCAGCATGGTCGGCAAATTTTTCCGTTCGTACGACAGCGTGCGGACCATTGCGCGGAGGGCTCAGGCATGAGAGCGATTACGTGGCAAGGCATCAACGACGTGAAGGTCGAGCAGGTTCCCGATCCCCGCATCCTGAACCCGCGCGATTCCATCATCAAGATCACCTCGACCGCGATCTGCGGCTCGGATCTGCATCTCTACGGCGGTCGGGTCCCGACGCTGCTCAAGGGCGACATCCTCGGCCATGAATTTATGGGCGAAGTGATGGAGACCGGCTCGGCCGTGAAGAACCTGAAGGTCGGCGACACCGTGGTCGTGCCGTTCAACATCGCCTGCGGGAATTGCTCCTTCTGCGAGCAGGGTTTCTTTTCCGCCTGCGAAAACTCGAATCCCAACCCCGATCTCGCGAAGATGGCGAGCGGGCAGGCGACCTCGGGCCTGTTCGGTTATACGCATATGTGCGGTGGTTATGCGGGTGGACAGGCGGAATATGTGAGGGTTCCGTATTCCGACTTCGGTCCTTTGAAAATCCCCGACGGCATGGACGACGAGTCCGTGCTGTTCCTCTCGGATATCTTCCCCACCGGGTATATGGCGGCGGAAAACTGCGAAATCAAGCCGGGACACACCATCGCGGTCTGGGGCTGCGGGCCGGTCGGGCAGTTCGCGATCCGCAGCGCGTTCATGCTCGGCGCGGAACGCGTTTATGCGATCGACCGTTTCCCCGAGCGCCTGCGGCTCGCGGCAGAGAGCGGCGCGGAGACGATCAACTACGAAGAAGAGGATGTGTTCGACGTGCTGCAGGCGGCGACGGGCGGCCAAGGTCCGGACGCCTGCATCGATGCGGTCGGCATGGAAGGCCATGGCCATAGCTTCGATGCCTACTCCGACCTGGCGAAGTCAACGCTTCGCCTGCAACCCGATCGGGCGCATGCCTTGCGCCAGGCCATCCAGAGCTGCCGGAAAGCGGGCATCGTGTCGATCCCGGGCGTTTACATCGGCATCCTCGATAACTTCAACTTCGGCATGGCGTTCAACAAGGGCCTCAAATTCAAGATGGGCCAGACCCATACGCAGGCTTACATGAGGCCGCTGCTCGAACGCATCCAAAGCGGTGAGATCGATCCGTCCTTCGTGATCAGCCACAGGCTCTCGCTGGAAGACGGCCCGGACGCCTACCGTATGTTCCGCGATAAACAGGATTCCTGCACCAAAGTCGTGATGCACCTGCATTGACGAAAGCGGCCGCTCCCGGCCAGGGGGCGGCTTTCCCGCTCAAACGATAGGGCTTATCCTCTCCCGCATATCCTTGGCGATATAGCGGCTCGCGACGTTGCCGATATGCAGGCCGTCGGGGATCAGTTCCCTGAGGGAATAATTCCGGTCATCGAACTTCAGGCCGCCTTGCGTCAGGACATTCATCAGCATCGTGGTGAACGGCATCACGATAGCCTTCGCATAACGCGCGGCGGCGTCGTGCAAAGCCTTGTTCAGCGTCGCGGCATGCCTTTGCACGCCGGGCAGCAGCAGCGGGACTTCGCCGAGGATGATAGGGATATCCTGCAGGCGGACGAGGGCCATCAGTTTGTGCAGCAGGGCCAGGCTTCGTTCGGGATTCGGTAAAAGCGCGTCCCAGAAGAAGAGGTCGACGCCTATGACGATCGAATGCGAGGCGAGGGTTTCCGCATCGAGGGAGCTCAGGACGTCAACGCCGGGTTTGCC
>JASLCY010000229.1 GCA_030151925.1 Oligoflexus sp. | reverse complement strand
CTTCTTGAGTGTGGGAATGGCTGAAATCGATGGCTGATGCGGTCGTCGATACCGTGACGAGCGCTGCGAATAATCCCGATAAGAGCCGATGCATGGAGCCTCCGCAAAGAAGTGATCCTCTACCTGAACAGTTTTTCAAGGGCTCGGCAATTTCTAAACGGACAACATATGACCGCCTTCAAATTTGACGTCCTAGTGAGACACCCCCACAATCCCAGCCAAAGACCTCAGGACATGCATTCATAATTTAGTCATCAAACCTTGCACAACAAGACTGCATTTGTTACAAACCCCTCGCTGACCAGATAACCCATACGGACTAAACTTTTCATGAAGATACGCCGCATCTACTGGGCTTTGCCCATTATCCTCCTCTCTATGCTAGGGGCGTGGTTTCTCCGTAAAAGTCAGGTGCACGAGAATCTCTTCAGCAGTTCGTCCCCAGTCCGTTGCCTAACGACCGACTTCGATTACAACGCGACATCGGGCAGCACCAGTAATTCCATCGCGACATTGCCCAGCCTCAACCTTCGTATATCGATGACCCCCATCCATCTGCTCGACGGCACGATAGGGAAGACGGTCGTAACCCGCTTCCAATTCGCCGACGGCCAATCCATCTTCCTGGCCGCCGATCAAGAGACTCAAGTCATTCGAAGCTTTATGACTCCGCGATTCGACTCTGCGGGATTCCCGCTCGCGATCGAAGTCGCCGGACGATTCCCTATAGGCTCTTCGTCCAGCATCGAATCCTTCGAGTATCGAATCCTCGGGAATGAGAAGTTGAGCAAGGATTTGCGAAGCTTCCACGCTGATTCGATCAAAGGCAATTTAAACCAGGCGCTCGCCTTCCGATTGCTCGACGGCACCCGCGATGCCGTCCTGGAAAACGGCAAGATCAAATCGGTGAAAGGCGCCTATCGCCTGATCGCGAACAACGGCAGCAGGGATATTTGGGAGTATAGGTTCCAATATTCCAAGATCCGCGAATTGTCGAGCAGTCCGAGCGATTGCACTTATGCCTCCCTGTCTGCGCTCGTCCGCGCCGAAGCCCTTCAAGAAGTCGATTTCGAAAGTCTGAGGCTCAAACTCTACAATCAGGCCAAGCGCGATTCCTTCGATGCCGGGTTCGACGCCAAAGGTAAATTGGCCGAAGCCTTGCGCTTGAATGAAGACCGCGGATCCAACCACGACCGGATTCTGAAATTGTTCAGCGAATTGAGCCAGTATTACGACGCTTTCCCAGAACGTCTCGTCGACCTCTTCCCGCTCTGGGATTCGGCCCTCAAAAACCGGCCGTTCAATCGCGCTAAAAGCCTGTTCCTCTTCGACCTCATCGACAACCGGGACGATCCGGCTATCCAGGAGTGGGCCATGGCCCAATTCGATTCACCGGCCCTTAAGGATGACGCGAAATTCCGCGAGCACATCATCGCCAATATGAATTTCGGCAAAACGCCGAGCGATAAGGTTTTCGAGCGTTTGAAGGAGCTTCTGCACGAGACTCCGGAGGACGACGGCTTGCGCTCGACTCTATTATTGGCTCTGGCCAGTTACGGAGCTCGGTCCGAAACTTATCGGAATGAAGCCATGGACCACGTTCAGAGCGCTTATCAGGAAGCATCGACCCCAGCCGAACGCAACCTCGCCATCGGCGCCGCAGGAAATCTCGGGACGATAGCGGCGAAGGCCCTCATCATCCAAGCGCTCTCGAATCCTGATGAATCCGATCAGTCGGCTGCCATCGCCGCCCTCGCCCGCATCCCGCAAACGGAATCGGTCTTGTTCGATTACGCCCGCAGGTCCCATTCGACCTTGGGTTTGCGCCGTGATGCGTTGCAGACCCTGTGCCGCCTTGATCAGCCGCAAGACGACGAAAATTCGTTTCGAGCCATGCTTGAGGGCTACTACTTGCAATCCTCCTTCGCCGAGGACCAACCCGCCTTGTCCAAAGTTTTTTTTGATTGCCTTCGAAGCCGGGGCGATCCGCTGAGCAAGGCCGATGCCGATCGAAGGTTCATCGCTAAGATCAAGGCCATGAGGCCCCTGCGCCCTTGGGAACGCGCCTAAACCTATATTCAAGCATTTCCTTTTGGAGATTTTCCTTTGAAGTTTCATTATCGATTCCTAGCCCTGACCCTGTCCCTTGCTCCTGCAGCCCTTGCGCAAAATGCCGACACGAACGCCCAGGCCGAGTCGCTCTTCGAGGGTTACGACTTCAAGAGCGCGGAGGCGCCCCACTTCAGCTTCACCGGCGAAGCGATGCAAAACCTCGATAAACCGAGCATAGAATTTTACGACCAATCCGAAGAGGTGACCTTCGACTATCCGGTGGACACCGACGTCCAGGTGCTGATGCAGAACGCGCTTTATGATGCGATTCCCGTCAGTTCCTTTGCCGATTCGACTGCCGACCTTTCCATTACCCCTTGGCACAAAGACCTCGGGATCTTCGGTTTCGAGGCCGGGGCGAACATCGCCGCGAGCTTCGGCCTCATAGGCGGTTCCTACCAGCATAAGATCAACGGCAAAGCCTACCTGAAAGGCAAAGCCCTGAGCTTCGAGCATGAGCTGGTCAGCGTTTCGGCGACCGGCCTCTACGATCAGAAGAATACTCGCGACGACAACTCCGACGATGAAGGCAGCTACAACGCGAGCTTCGTCGTCATAGGCAAGCAGGTCTGGAATAAGGCCGATAAAAAGCCTATGCGCCAAGGCCTGTCCCTTCCTCTTCCCGATCCGATCGTCAAGAACTTCTACACGACCCCGCCCTATACTTTCCCCGTCGGTCCCGTGCCTTTTACGGCGACAGGCAGCGCGAACGGCGAGATCGGCCTGAAGACGGCCCTGGCCGTTCAGGCGAGCAATGCCACGGCCTCATTCAAGATCATCCCTTATGCGCAAGTCGGCGTCAGCGGCACGGTGCAACCGGGCGCGCAGCAGCTCAACGATTGGCTGAGGAAGGTTTCGGCTGTGGCGCCCAGCGTTGAAGCGTCGGGCACCATCGATGTGAATCTGATCTCCGCCCAGGCTCCCCTCACGTTCGCCATCGGTTCCGACGGCAACAATGGAGACCCCGATCGTTCGGTCATCTCCGCGAGCATGATACTCGACCGCCTGAGCGCCCTCGGCGGAAAGATCTCTGCGAAGCTGAAGGTCACGATTCCCGCTCAAATCATCAAAACGGCGGCCGAGATCTGCAACAAACTCACCTTCGGCGTCTTATGCAAGAAAAAGGACGTCGAGAAGTGGTCAAAGCCGATGGACATCGCCAACTTCAACAAGACTTTGTTCAGCTGGGACGGCTCTAAATTCGGCTCGGCCCACACGATCTTCAATTACACCCGCTCCATCGGTCTGGTAGGAGGATCGTCTTCGCCGACCGACGGCCAGCCTGATTCGAGCGGAATCATCAGCTCCGAGATCGACAGTACGGAAGGAACCTTGCCGGCTGCCGGGAGCGATAAGAATACGAGCGACCTCATCGCCGGCCATGCTTATTACCTTCTCGCCTCGAACAGCAATAAATGCCTGGACGTCAGGGATCACCAAACCCAGAACGGCGCTGCCCTGCAGCAGTGGGACTGCACCGGCGAGGATCAGCAGAAGTTTCGTCTTGCCAACGAAGGCGACGGTTATTTCAGCCTCGTCGGCGTTCAATCCAATCGCTGCGTCAGCGTCCAAGAGGCGAATCCCGCCAATGGCACTCCTATCATCCAATGGGACTGCCATAGCGGCCCCGACCAGAGGGCTCGCCTGATACCTCTCGGTTTCGGACAATACGAAGCGCGCTTCGCCAACAGCGATAAATGCCTGACGGTCGGCGGCGGAGACACAGGCAACGGCGCTGCGGTCATTCAATCGGATTGCAACAGCGGCAGCGAGCAGCATTGGATCGTGATCGATACCAATTCCGTCCCGCAAGACGTTTCAACCAGCCCATCTCAGGGAACGGCTCCCGAAGCCGGCCGCATCTATACGTTCACGTCGCGCAACAGCGGCAAGTGCCTGGACGTGAAAGACCATTCCGTGGTCAACGGCGGCCTCCTGCAGCAATGGGACTGCGTAGGCGAAGACCAGCAGAAATTCCGTCTCTATGATGAAGGAGACGGCTACTACAGCCTCAGGGGCGTTCAATCGAATCTCTGCGTGAGCGTCGCGGCCGGCGATCCAGCCAACGGCACTGCGATTCTGCAGTGGGATTGCCATGGCGGATCGGATCAGAAGGTGCGTTTGGTCCCGACCGGCAAAGGCGGTTACTCGGTTCATTTCTCCAATGCCGACAAGTGTATGGACGTCAAGGATTTCTCGCGAGATAATGGTGGGATCGTGAATCAATACGATTGTTCGGGCAACGATAATCAGGATTGGATTCTGACCCAAGCAGGTTGAGCGAGAGGTGCGATGTTGTACAGGTTTATTCTTTCGATCCTAGCTCTGTCGTTCGTCGGCTGTCGGACGGCGCCTCCGGCCGTGAGCATGCCTCAAGAGCTCACGACGCGGGGACAAAAGCATGCGATCAAGCTCACACCTCCGCTGAAGACGGGATCGGAGATCACCTTCGGACCTTACAACGTCCTTCACCTCGTGATTGCCAAAAGAAAACCGACCGGCGATACGAATGGGTGGATCAATCAGATAAGCAGAGGGATGACCTTCAGCTTCGTGATGGCTTCGAAATCCACTCCCATGCAGATCCCGGTGGATTGCGCGATTCTCGTGAATGAAAAGAGCCTGGCTTTGAAGGGTAAACGCGAGGGGCAAAACGCGGTCGGCCAAGCCGAGGATTTTTTGCGGTGCCGCGTTGCTAAAGGCGCTACGATGCAAGCCGCCGATTATCCCGAGAACGGCATCGAAATGAAGATCGACGGGCTGGCGAAGGTCGGGAGCGTCACCATCTCACCTTTGCCTTACGTGGAAGAATCGGAAAACAAACTCTTAGCTCCGACCGGCTATAAACTCACTCTCGGCACGGGAACCATCGCCGGGCTTGATCTGAACGCCGACCGCTATTTCTATCTCGTTCCGCATGATCCGAATCAGGACCTCTATCTGGCGATGGGAGCCGCGATCGCTACGATCTACACCTCCTTGAAATGGCAAATATCTGATATTTAAGATATTTTCCCCGAGGCATCCTCCGCTTCAAAAGCCATACTTAAGTATGGTACACTGGAAGTGGAGGGACTTATGGATATCAAAGAAAAGCCCGCCATTCTCGCTGATGCTGCCAAATACGACGCCTCCTGCGCTAGCAGCGGCAGCAAACGCGCTGCGGCCAAAGGCTCCCTCGGCAACACGCAAGGCATGGGCATCTGCCACAGCTACACGCCCGACGGCCGCTGCATTTCGCTCCTCAAGATCCTGCTTACCAACTTCTGCATCTTCGATTGCTCCTACTGCATAAATCGCATCTCGAGCGATGTGAAACGCGCAAAATTCTCGGTCGAAGATGTGGTCTGGCTCACGGTCGAATTCTATAAGCGCAATTATATCGAAGGCCTCTTTCTCAGCTCCGGAGTGATTCGATCGCCCGATCACACGATGGAGGAGATGATCGCTGTCGCACGCAAGTTGCGCGAAGAGCATAAATTCGGCGGTTATATCCATCTCAAGGCCGTAGCCGGCGCTTCGGATGAGCTCGTGCAAAAGGCCGGCCTCTGGGCCGATCGCCTGAGCGCTAACATCGAACTTCCGAAGCAAAGCGATCTCGACCAGCTGGCTCCCGCCAAGACCCATACGCAGATCGAAACGGTGATGGGCTCCATCAGCGGAAAGATCGACGAATTCAAAGCCGACAAGAAGACGATGAAGAAAGTCCCGCTCTATGCTCCGGGCGGCCAGAGCACGCAGATGATCGTGGGCGCGACGCCCAGCAGCGATCTTGATATCCTGGCGATCTCCTCGCGCCTCTACGGCGATTACAAGCTCAAGAGAGTTTACTACTCCGCCTTCAGCCCGATTCCTAAGGGCGATCCGCGTCTGCCGCTCAAACAAGCGCCGTTGATGCGGGAGCATCGCCTGTATCAGGCCGATTGGCTCTTGCGTTTTTATGGGTTCAATTTCCAGGAAATCCTCGATCCCAAAGACCCCCAACTCGATCTGCAGATGGATCCCAAGACCGCCTGGGCAGTGCGCAATCGTGCCTATTTTCCTGTCGACGTGAATAAAGCCCCGCGCGAGCAGCTCCTCCGCGTGCCGGGATTCGGCGTGAAGACGGTCGACAAGATCATTAAAACGCGGCCGCAGCGGAGTCTGACCCTGGCCGATCTCAGCAAGCTCCACGCTTCGATCGACAAGGCCCGTTATTTCATTGTCACCGCCGACCGAAACATAGCCGTGGCGCAACTGGACGAAATTCATCTCAAGACCCGCCTGCAGAAGCCGAAAGTCGTGCAACCCACGCTTTTCGAATTGATGGGCGTCAGCGAAGGCGAGCTAAGCCATGCAAACAGTACGCTTCGAGGGTAGTTTCGAGGGATGGCGGGCTGCGGCGCGTGTTCTCCTCGCTTATCGGATCGCGCCTGCCTCGATTCAATGGCAAGTCGAAGGCGAAACCTCGCCTCTCCTCTGGAGCGCGCCCGAGTTCGACTGGAAAAGCCTGCGATCGCAGGCGCCCCAGCTCACGCTTAAGGTGTCGCGCGAGTTCTTGGCCCAGGCCTATGCCGTATCCTTTCATCGCGATCCGGAGCGTTGGCAGCTCCTTTACAATCTCATATGGCGTTTGAATTACGAGAATCCAAGGCTCCTCGAGATCAGTATCGACGATCATGTCCAGCGGTTTACGAGCATGGAGCATGCGGTCCATCGCGACGCTCACAAGGCTAAAGCCTTTGTCCGCTTTCGTAAGATCGAGACCGAAGCGGGCGAAATCTACTGCGCATGGCACGAGCCTGCGCACCCTATCCTTCCCTATGTCGCGCCCTTTTTTCAGGAGCGCTTCGCCGTCATGCGCTGGACTATCCTCACGCCTGACCAATCGGTGCATTGGGATGGGGAAAAGCTTCATTGGGGTCCGGGATGCGCGCAAGAGCAAGGTCCGCAAGGAGATCGGCTGGAAGAGCTCTGGGGCACTTACTACAAATCCATATTCAATCCCGCGCGGGTCAAACTCAAGGCCATGAAAGCCGAAATGCCCAAAAAATATTGGCATTCGATGCCTGAAACCCGGCTTATCGAAGAGCTGGTCTTTGAGAGTGATGCCCGCGTTGATGCCATGATTCGGGCGACTCCGGCCTCAGCGGCCGACTTCCTGCCGGAGTCCCGAGACCTGGCAGCGCTCAAAGAGGCTATCGCTGGCTGCAAAGCCTGTGATCTCTGCTCGAAGGCGACCCAGCCGGTCTTCGGCATGGGCGATCCCGCTGCGCGCCTTATGCTCGTGGGTGAGCAGCCTGGCGATAAAGAAGATCAGATCGGCCTTCCCTTTCAGGGTCCAGCCGGCGAAGTCCTACAACTCGCGCTCAACGCAGCCGCTATCGATCGGTCGGAGATATACCTGACGAACGCCGTCAAGGCTTTCAAGTACCGGCGCGAAGGCGAGCGCCGCCTCCATGAAAAGCCCAATGCCCGAGAAGTCGGTACCTGCAAGGCCTGGCTGCAGGCCGAGATGCAGAGCGTGCAGCCTAACGTCATCGTCTGCCTCGGCCTGACGGCAGCGCTGGCAGTCCTTGGCAAATCCGTCCGCCTCATAGATGTGAACGGCAAGGTGATGGAGGTCGGCGTCGATCTCAAAGTGATCGTGACTCATCACCCTTCGCATATCCTGCGCATCCCTCTC
>JASLCY010000199.1 GCA_030151925.1 Oligoflexus sp. | reverse complement strand
ACCAAAACTCACAAAGGGCAGACCCGACTTAGGGCTTGCCCTTTGTGCGTTTTGGTCAAAATGCGTTGGTGAAGAAAATCTGTAGCCTATGTTATAAGTCATTGGCCTCAGTAGAGAGGACCTGGAGGAAATATGTACTTCGCGGAAACGGAAGACATAGGCGTCACGGTTGAACCCCATTTTATCGCTAAAGAAAGCAACAGCGGCGTCGACTACTTCATCTACTCGTACACGGTTACTCTGCACAACCACGGGCAACACAACTGTCAGCTTCTCAGCCGGCATTGGATTATTCGGGATGGGCAGGGGCATGAAGAGCATGTCGTCGGTGACGGTGTGGTGGGGAAACAACCGCTGATACGCCCCGGAGAATCTTATACCTACCGGAGCGGCTGCCCCCTCGCCACGCCGACTGGCAGCATGCGTGGGGCCTTTCAGATGGTCGACGCCAAGAGAAGGCGCTTTGAAATCAAGATACCGCTGTTTTTCCTGCGGCCGGACTGCCCGCGATTTTCGGTGAGCGCGCTCACCCACTAAACCTCGACCAGACGCACCGGCCTCCAGGAGACGGCTTAGATCGCTACGTTGTAGCTGACCGTGAGCGAACGTTCGAAGGGTTCGATCTGGGTCGGATACTTGTAGTGGTAGAATTCGTATTCAGCCATGAAATACATCTTAGGCCCGAACCTCACGCCGAGACCGACGCCGGAATGCGGGTTGTACACGGGACCCTCGGTCGTCGACGTATTGGGGCGGCCGATCTCCTCTTTTTCAATGATGCGTTGGCGCGCGGTGATGCCGAGCTTGAAGCGCGCGATGAAGATCGAGAAGCTCGGATCGAGGATCAACGAGAACTTGCCGGTGCGTTGGGTCTCGATGATCTTAACCTGGTTGTCGGGATTGCTCACGTCCATGTCCAGATCTTTCTGGTAGTCGATCTTCCCGTATTCATCCACGGCCTGCGAGACCTTCGAAGTCGTGGTCATCTTGCTTTGACCGATCGACAGCTGCGTTTTGAAAATCCGCCAGAAAGAAATAGACCCACGGAGGCCGTATTCCTGGCGCTGTTTAATCGTTTCATTCTCTGAGTCTTTTTTACCCGGAGTGATGCTCTTCGTGGAGCTGATGCTTGCATAAGGAGCGAACTCCACGCCCGCCGAAGCCTGCGAGGCCAATGTGAGCGAAAGCAGCAATGCGCCTAGAATATTGATTTTTTTCATTATTATGACCTCACGTCATGGATTCTCCTTCCTGTATCGGCGGTAAGAATGAGAACTTGAGACGCCACCTTTCTACAGCGCTCCCAGCGCGGAAAAGCTTGCTGTCCACCCAGGGGTCCATTAAGAGTAAGTCCTTAGCCTGAAGGAGAGTTCTCGTGACCGAACGCAACCTGATTTATCCCGGTCTTTTGACTACTGGAATGACTATAATTGCCGCTTTCCTCCAAAACGCGACGCTCCCGCTCGGACTCGCCTTCCTCACCTTCCTCGTGCTCCTTTTCATGCTGGTCGCCGTCAATCGCCGCCTCCGCGCTCCCGCGGCCGTAGCCGGCGCGAGCGGCAGGATCGAGGAGCTCGAAGCCTACGTGCAAAAGCTCACGGCCGACCTTAGCGCTTCGCAATCCGCCCTCGCGAGCGCGCAGAACGCGCTCAAGAACGCCGGCGGCGGCGACGAGCAAGCGGTCGTCCAATTCGTGCGGAACCTGCAGTCGCGCGGGCGCCTGCTCGACTTCCTCATGACCGATATCCATACCTTCAGCGATACCCAGGTGGGCGCGGCCGCGCGCGTCGTGCATCAGGGCCTGCGTTCCCTGCTGAACGATTATTTCACGATCGCGCCGATCGCTGCGGCGAACGAAGGCTCGATGATACCGGTTCCCGCGGAGTCGCTCGGGCAAAGCTATAAGCTGCTGCAAAGCCGCGGCGATGCCGTTCCCGCGGAAGGCCGCCTGCTGCATCGCGGCTGGCAGGCCGAGACCCTCAGGCTCCCGCGCAGCCAGAAGACGGAATCGGCGGAAGAGCGCCGCATCCTCGCGCCGGCTGAGATCGACGTCGGCGGAGACGCTCCATGACCGCAGTCGGTATCGATCTTGGGACTTCGCATTCGAGCCTCGCGACCTTCACGGGCGAAGGGCCGGACGCGCGCGCTGAGCTGCTCGACATCCCGCAGCTCAGCGGACCGCACGACGTAACGAAGGCGAAACTCCTGCCCTCGGTTTATTTTCACAACCACGAGTACACCGATCTCCGCCTGCCGTGGCAGGAGAATCCGCCCATCATCGGCCTGTGGGCGCGCGACCTCGCGATCACCAGCCCCGATCGCGCGATCTCCTCGGCCAAGTCATGGCTTTGCTACAAAGGCGAGCAACGCCTGCCGCCCGGCGCCTCTTGGACCGGGCTCAGCGCGAAGGAAGTCTCGGCCCTCTATCTCTCGCATCTGCTCTCGGCCTGGGAGGAGCGGACCGGACGCTCGCGCGGCGACATCGATAATCTGGTGCTGACCGTGCCGGCTTCCTTCGATCCGCTGGCCAGAGAGCTCACCGAGGAAGCCGCGCGCGACGCGGGCCTCACCGAGCCGCTCCTGCTCGAAGAGCCGCTCGCCGCGTTCTACGCCTGGCTCGCCGCGCACGCCGATTGGAATAAACGCCTCAAGGCCGGCGATAGCATCCTCGTCTGCGACGTCGGCGGCGGGACTTCGGATTTCAGCCTGATCGCCGTCAAGGAGGGCGAAGGCGGAACGCTCGAACTCGATCGCATCGCGGTCGGCAAGCATCTCCTGCTCGGCGGCGACAACATGGATCTCGCGCTGGCGCATTCGCTGGCCGCCGCGCATCCGAATCTCGATCACTGGCAATTCGTGAGCCTGCAACGCGAAGTGCGCCGGGCGAAGGAACACCTGCTGGCCGCGGGCGCCGAGGCCAGTTATCCCCTCTCGGTCGCCGGCCGCGGCAGCTCCCTCTTCGCGCAGGCGCTGCGTATCGATGTGCAAAGGCATGCGGTGGAAGAATTGATCCGCGACGGCTTTTTCCCCGTCTGCGATGCCGACGCTACCCTTAAGCGCAGCATAGGCCTGCAGGCCGCAGGCCTTCCTTACGAAGCGGATCCGGCCATCACCAAACATCTGGCGGCCTTCCTTCGCACGGCCGCGAAAGCCAAGGGCGACGGCCAGAAGATCTTCGCGCCGACGCACGGCCTCTTCAACCGCTGCGTGTTCAAAGCCAAGGCCCTCGAAGAACGCGTACTCTAATGCCTCTCATCATAGCGCGAGGCATTCGAGTACGCGTTCTTCGAG
>JASLCY010000194.1 GCA_030151925.1 Oligoflexus sp. | reverse complement strand
ACTCGAGGTTCGCGTCAGTGGTTGAGCCCATGTCCGTGTTCGTGCTCGAATTCGAGGTGGAGTTGTTCGAGCTGCCGGTCGAGTTCGATGTGCTGTTCATCGTGCTGGACGAAGACGACGAGCTCGTGTTGTTCGAGGCCCCGGTGGTCTGTCCTCCGTTGGCATCGTTCGCGTCCGATGCGCTTGAAGAAGCGTCCGCGGTGCTGTTATCGGACTGGGAGCTCTCGTGGTCGGCCGCAGCAGCTTTTTTAACGTTCGCCTGAGTTTGGGCGGGGGGCTGCGTACACGCCACAAGACTGGCGAGAAGAAGGCTTGAAAAAAGAGAAATCGAAAAAATCTTCATAAGATAGGCCCCTAAAAGAGGGTTGGCCTATCCTTTTCGGAATCTTACGAAATCTATTGAATAAAAAATTTAGTATATAGATTTTACAGCAAAAAATCGCGGAAGACGAACGGCCCATCCTCCCGGAGCTCCCCGGGTTTTACGGGAATGCGTCCTTTGAAGTTCGGGGCGTAGGCGACGAAGGTGTGGAACTCACCGTTATCCCCGCAGGGGTCCACGCCAGCCGGCAAATCCGCCAGCAGACTCTCGTCGAATCTCCGGCCGACGAAATCCCGCGGCAGTCTCGTCGAATCGATGCAGGTGAGATAGGCTTCGAAGCCCGCGTCTATCATCGCATGCGCGAGCGTACGGGTCTCCCTCTGCCACAGGGGAAATTCGCACGTGATGCCGATTGGCGCGAGCAGCTGCTCGCGGTAGCTCCGTATCTCCTCGAGGAACAGATCGCCGAAATGCAAAGTCCGGATGCCGTCCTCGAGGGCCTGGTCCGCGGCCTCGAGAAAGGCTGCCTGATAGATCTCGTTCGAGCAGCCCTTGGGAATCTCGATGACCTGCAGACCTATGCCGAGCGCTTCGGATTGTTTCTGCAGCAGCTGCCTCCGAGTCGCGTGCATGGCGACCCGATCGTAATCCTGCGTGACGGTCGTAAGGAGTTTCGTGAAGCGCCAGCGTCCGGACTGCTGCGCTTCATAGAGAGAATACGCGCTGTCTTTCCCCGTGCTCCAACTCATCCAGCTCTTCGCGGCCGTCATAGCCTCTCCTGCCTAGACCCATGAATGCCTTAGCTTTACCATATCCTCCGCGGGCTTGTACGAAATTTCACTCTCGGACTCGCGATTTGGAGAGTGAAACCTGCCGTCTCCGCGCGGTTCCGGCTTTCGAGGCCCTTCACGATCCATTAAGGTGCGCCTGACACAAGATTCTTTTCATTCGAAAGGCAACCGACATGAAGAACCTTCTCCTGAAAGCGCGGTAATAAGGGGCTTCTCCGTGAAGGCGAAAAGCGCGGAATCCGGCCAAGTCTTTGACTTACCTCGCTTCCCGCCTCTTCGACTTTCGCTTCGCATTTTGATCGTGTGGTCCTTGCATTAAGGTTCAAGGGTATAAGCTCTTACCGACGTGAAAGGATGCAATTATGAAATTCTGGTTATCATTCTCCTTAGCGATAGGTCTCCTCGGGACGGCTCGTGCGCAAACCCCTCCTCCGCTGCCCCAAGACAATCCGCCCATGGTTGCGCCGGACGGCATCGTCATCGAAACCTGGACCATTTATTTTGATGAAGTCGACAGGACGGCGATGACCGTGAACTTCAACAAAGGCTCCTCGGCTCTCGCTCCGGGTGAAAAAGAACGGCTCGAGAACTGGGTGAGCGACGCCGCCCAGAAGAATCCGAAACTGAAGATGGTCGTCGCCTCCTGGTCCGATAAGCTCTATCCCGTCCGCGGCACGCCGGAGCTCACGAAAGACGACAGGAACCTCGCCGATGACCGCAACGATATGGTGAAGGGCATCCTCAAGAAAGCCGGCGCTTCGGTTGAGACCTACAGCATGGCCGTCAGGCCGAATTGGTTCCAGAGAGCCTTCTCAACTGATGCGGCGCAGATCAAGGGTGAAGCCAAAAACCATGGTTGGGATAACAAAAACGAAGATCGCATCGCTTCCATCCTGGAAAAACACGGCGGCCCTTCCAAAGCCGTCATCATCCTCCGCCCGGTAAGCGGGGATACGATGACGACGGGCCGTTGACCGCGAGCATCACGACTCTATCAAAGCCGGTTTCCGCCCTGGAAACCGGCTTTTTGCTGTTGCTTTTAGAAGGCCCCTGTGGCCACATACTCCGGCAGAACGCGGAGAATAGGATGAAAACGAAAATCCGTCAGTGGTTAGGAAAAATCTCTTGGATCGACGTCGTCAGCATAGGCGCGCTGATCTATGGAGCCTTTGTCATGGGGCCCCGTTGGTGGGAGCTCCATAAACAAGAGGGCGAGCCCATCAAACCCTTCTCCGTGACCGCGACGACCGGCGAGACCCTGCATTTTCCTGCGGCCAAGGGCAAACGCATCCTCATCTTCTGGGCGACCTGGTGCGGCCCCTGCACGATCGAGCTCACGCGCTTCAATAGAGCCGTGCTCGCCGGCGACCTCCCCGCGGACAAGGTGGTGGCCGTGAGCATGGGCGAAGATCCTGCGCTGGTGAAAGCCGAGAGCGAAAAGAGGGGCTATAGGTTCACGGTCGCCGTCGATCCTGATAACCAGGCTGGGGACGCGCTGCTCGTAAGCAGCACGCCGACCGTATTTTATCTCGATGAAAACGGCACGGTCGCGCACGCTTCCGCCGGCCTGAGCCCATTGGCGATCTATCGCTCCCGATTCTTCCTGCACGACTAGAAGCGTGGTTCAAAGAAGCGAAGATCCTTACAGGAAATCTTCATCGTCACCAGAATGATACTCTTCGCCCGGCTGACGCTTTAAAAGACGACTTTAGCGGTACCGCCATCGACTCTGAGGGCGGTGCCGTTGATCATGGAAGCCGCTTCGCTGCCGACGAAGACGATCAGGTTGGCGATTTCCTCGGCGGTCGCGAAGCGTTGAGCGATGGAGGTCGGCCTGGCTTCGGCGAAAAACCGCTTCTCGTCCATGCCGAGGCCTTTGATGAAGTCGCCTACGCCTTCCGACCAAGTCGGTCCGGGTAGGACGGAGTTTACGGTGACCCGTGTTCCGCGGCATGTCTCGGCCGCGCCGCGAGATACGGCCAACTGCGCGGTTTTGCTCATTCCGTAGTGAATCATCTCGGCCGGTATATTAAGCGCCGATTCGCTGGAGATGAAAATCACGCGTCCGAAGTTCTTTTTGATCATTCTCGGCAGATAGAATTGCGTGAGCTGCGCTCCGCTGAGGACGTTGACCTCGAACATCTTCAACCAGGATTCGCGCGGAATCTCGGCGAACGCCTCGGGCTTGAAAATGCCGGCGTTGTTCACGAGCACGTCGACTTCGGGAAGTTCTTTGGTGATCGCTTTGATGCCGGCATCGGTACCGACGTCTCCGACGATCCCATGAATGCCGTTGCGACCGGGAAGCAGATCCTTCAGAGCCGCAACCGCTTCGTTCACGGTATTCTGCGTGCGGCCGTTCACCCAGACCTGGGCGCCTTCCTTGGCGAAAAGCTCGACGGCCTTGAATCCTATGCCCTTCGTCGAGCCGGTAACGAGCACTTTTTTGCCTTTAAGCCCAAGTTCCATAGTATCGTCCTCGCTCTATAACCTTAGTTTCATGTCCACGCAATCCATCTCCCGGCCGTCTTCCCATCTGAATTTCGAGTCTTTGATCGACTCGAAGCCCAGGGACCGGTAGAAATTCGCAGCGTTCAGAGTAGAGGAAAGCGAGACTTCCTCCCACCCCAAATTCTTCGCTTCCTGAAGAAGGGCGAGGAGGAGCTTCCGCCCCGTACCGCTCCCCTGCGACACGGGCCTGACGAACACGGCTTCCACCGACCTCTGCGTGAGGTCGAGGAACCCGCCTCCGATGATGTCTCCCTCAACCAGGGCCGCCAGATAATAGTTGTCGCGGATGATGCTTTTGAATGCATCGAATTGAGGCCGCGCGGCCCAGAAGCGCAGGTCTTCGTCTTGGTAATAACCGTGCGGAATCCCGAGAATGGCCTCCGTCCTGAGCCCCCAGAGACGATCGGAATCATCGGCGACGGCTCGCCTGAGTGTAATGGTCGCTGGCGTCTTCATTTCGGAGGCTCCTTTTGTTCACACTGGATTCCAGATCGCGAGTTCGTTATCGCCGCGCGACGATATATCGGTAGAGCAATAACCGTTCTTCGGATCCCTCAGATAGGCCACGAACTCCGGGCTCATCTTCGAGTTGTCCGAAGCGATGAAGGTGCCCGAGCGGAAACGGGGCCTGAGCAGTTCGAGCAAAGGCACGTAGAGGTTCTTCGCGCCGTCGAGGAACACCAGGTCGAGCTCCTCGCCGAACCCCTTCAAGGTCTCGAGAGCGTCGCCCTCCCTGAACTCCACGTAAGGGCTGAGTCCCGCTTCCGCGACGTTCTTCTTCGCCGTCGCGATCTTGCTCGCCTCATACTCGGTGGTCACGAGCCTGCCGCCGCCGTTATCCTTCAGCGCCTGGGCCAGATAGATGGTCGAGATGCCGAACGAGGTTCCGAACTCCACGATGGTCTTCGCCCGCATCATGCGGGCGCTCATATAGAGGAACGTACCGAAAGTCTCGTCTATCGCCAAGTATTCGTTTTTCATCTCGCCGTAGAAGGCCCTGGGATCGCTCTTCGCCTTTTGGAGCAGCTCGGGGCTGATCCTGGTCCTTATCGTCTCGTCGCTACGGTCCGCTTCGGCATGAAGTCGTTGCAAAACTTTTTTATAAGACATAAATACCTCCTTGGCCGTATTATACGAATAAACATTCGCTTCTGTGATTCGCATATGAAAAAATTCTCCCAGCGCAAAAAACCCTTGCAAGACCGCAGCCGGCAGATGGTCGAAGATATCCTCAAGGCGAGTATTCGCATTTTGAAGAAATCGGGCGGCCGATCCTTCACCACGATCAGGGTCGCCGAAGCCGCGGGCATAAGCGTCGGTTCCCTTTATCAGTATTTTCCCAACAAGGCGGCGATCCTCTTCCATCTGCAGCAGGAGGAATGGTTGGAGACCTGGACCGCCATGGATGCGATCCTAAGCGATAGGACACGTCCGCCGGTAGAACGCCACTA
>JASLCY010000185.1 GCA_030151925.1 Oligoflexus sp. | reverse complement strand
GGCGGCTCGGAGAAGCTCCGGAGGCGGGTCCCGGCGCCAGTCGATGGGCTGGAACTGAACGCGGCCTTCGACTCCGAATTCCTGGGCGTTCGCGAGCACGAAGGGCCGGAGATTCGTCTCGTAATCGCAGGCGATCACCTGGGCCTCGGGATAGATCGCGGCGAGGGCGCACGAAAGATAACCGACGCCGCAGCCGAGCTCGATGATGACGCGCGGATCCGCTAGGGGCGGATTGCGATCGAGGCGTTCGGCGAGCGTCCGGGAGCTGGGCCAGAGCAAGACCCCGAAAGGGCAGCGCTCGTCATCGAGGCGACCGCCCACCTCCACGGCGAAGTCGTCGAGGAAACCGTCGAAGTCTTTCACCACGGAGATGTTTTTGTCCTCGTTTCGCCATCTTACCCTGATGGTCTTGGCGCCCGGTATCGGCATAGGCCCTCCTGAGAAGTAAGCGCTTGATACCACGAAAAAAACTTCTTTTTCAAGACCAGAGCTTGACAGCGCCCGCTTCGGGCTTACCTTTAAGTCTGTCGTCCCTAATAGCCGAGTGAGGCCCTTATGCTCTCGCCCCAAGATCCTTACGCGGAGATTCCCGCGGCCTCCGAAGCTCCTCCGGCCCTCGAGCCCGTAGCGGTCTCTTATCTCGAAGAAGCCCCCTTATCCCGCGCGATCGATCCTTCGTCCGCGAATTCCGCCGCGATCCTGCTGCTGCTCTTCACGATCCTGAGCGCCGTCGCCTGGCAGAATCCGGAGAACCTGCTCGAAGCCACCCGCTCCAACGTCTTCACGCAAGGCGAATGGTGGCGGCTCCTGACTTCGCCCTTCGTTCACGCCGATATCATCCACCTGCTCTCGAACTCGATGCTCTTCCTCGTCTTCGCCACGCTCCTGAACAATTACTTCGGCCGCTGGGCCTTCCCCATCCTCAGCCTCGTCGGGGCCGCGGCGACCGAGGCGCTCTCGCTCCTCACCTATCCGCCCGACGTGAGGCTCGTCGGAGCTTCGGGCATGGTTTATCTGATGGCCGGGATGTGGCTGGTCTATTTCGCGAAGCACTCGAGCTACCTCCAGCTCTCGCAGCGCATCATGCGGGCGATCGCCTTCATACTCGTGGTGCTCGTGCCGACCCAGATCGAGCCGGAGGTGAGCTACCGCACCCACGCGATCGGTTTCGGGCTCGGCGTGTTCATCGCCTGGATGTCGCTGCCCTGGCTCGCGCCGAAGCCGCTATCGACCGCGGAAATCCTAAGGGCCGAGCGCCGCATCGCGCAGAAGAAGCATTGGCTCAAGGACGATGAGGACGACTACCTCACCTATCTTTCGCAACGGCCCCATCCCATGCGCCAAAGCCTTCAGGAAGATTCAGAAGATCGCCCCAATCATGATGCTTGAGCAGGCTGATCGCCTGGCGCGACCTCACTCCGCTTTGGCAATAAACGACCGTCGCGCGGGTCTGCGGCGACGGGAAAAGGCCCTGGCGCAGCTTGGACAGCGGCCAATGCTCGGCGCCCGGAATGTGGCCCGCATCCCATTCATGCTGCTCCCGCACGTCGAGGAAGTGATATTCACCGACATGATTCTTGAAATCCGCGGTCTCCTTCACCAACGAGCACGAAAGATCGAGGTCGGGAAGAACGATGCTCTCCGGGCTGCGGCTGCAGACGGGGCAATCGGGATCCTTCGCGACCTTCACGATGCGCTGCTGCATCGTCTTCGCGTCGAAGCTCAGGAAGCGGCCGACCAGCAGCTCGTGTTCGGCCGGCAGGAGGCCCTTGAGCGCGAGGATGAGTTTCATGCCCTCGAGCGCCTGCAGGCTGCCGATGACGCCGGCCATGGCTCCGAGCACGCCCGCTTCCGCGCAATTGGGAACGGCTTCCTTCGGCAGCTGGGGAAAGAGGCAGCGGTAGCAGGGCCCGCGTTCGGCCCAGAAGATCGAGGCCTGGCCTTCGAAGCGCAGGATAGAGCCGTAAACGAGGGGCTTGCCGAGTTTGACGGCGAGATCGTTCAACAGGAACTTCGTCTCGAAGTTGTCGCTCGCGTCGAAGATCAGGTCGTAATCGGCGGCGATGCGCAGCGCGTTCGAGCTATCGAGGAATTCGGGATAGACGATGCAGCGCGCGTCGGGATTCAACGCCTCCAGGCGCTGCTTGGCGAGAGCGGTCTTGGGTTGGCCGACATCGGCCGTCTGAAAGAGGATCTGCCTTTGCAGATTGCTGAGGCCCACGTGATCGGCATCGACGAGGCCGAGCGTCCCGACCCCGGCCGCGGCCAGGTAAAGGCTGAGCGGCGAACCGAGCCCGCCGACGCCGACGATCAGGACGCGTGCGGAGGCCAGAGCTTCCTGACCTTTGGGACCAAGATCGGCTAACACAGTCTGTCTCGCGTAACGCATGGTTCACCCTCCTTCACCGCAGTTCTAACGCGTTCTGCAGCGCCTGAAAAGAGAGGAATTACCGGCTAAAACCGTGCTAAGCTTAACGCAGACACCCACCATACCGCGTCCCGAGGTTGAGCAGGAGCTATGCCATGCATGAAAAAATGATTTCGTTTCGGCAATTTCTGCAAACCCAGCTCAAGTCCCTGACGGAGACCGTCGGCCACGGCTTGGTGAGTCAAGATCTCTTGTCTGAAATCGTCCTGCTGCTCGCCAAC
>JASLCY010000177.1 GCA_030151925.1 Oligoflexus sp. | reverse complement strand
GTAAAGCCCTTGCGCTACGGTCGCGATGGTTTCCGGCGTGAAATAGATGAGCACGTTCCGGCAGAAGATCACATCGTACTTCCGCGGCAGATGATAAGGCGGCTTCACGAGATTGCAGGGGGCGAAACTCATGCCTTCGCGCAGCGGCGTCCGGATCTTCATCCATTTATCGATCGCGCCCGTGCCCAGCGCTAGCGCCTCTTTGCGATAATCCACCGGAATCTCGTCGAGCTTCGTCCGTGGATACACGCCGTTGCGGGCCCTCTCGAGCACCTCGGAATCGATGTCGGTGGAATGGATCGTATGCGGGACGCCCATAGGCTTCAGGACGCGATTCAGCACCATCGAGATCGTATAGGGCTCCTCGCCCGTTGAGCTCGCCGCGCACCAGACGTCGAACTCGCCCTGCGGCTTGTGCTTGCGCCACTCGGGGATGATATCCCGAGCCAGGTATTCGAAGTGCTCGGGCTCGCGGAAGAAATCGGTCTTGTTGGTCGTCAGGCTATTGACGAAATGCCCCCACTCGGCGTGCTGCTCGGGCAGGTTCCGCAGATAGTCGGCATAGGCCTCAAAATCGGTGAGCTTCAATTCCAGGAGGCGCTTTCTCAGGCGCCCGCTGATCATCTCGCTCTTGCTCTCCGCAATCGCGATGCCGACCCTGCGTTTGAGCTCGTCGCGAAAGTAATCGAAGGCATCGGCCACGAGGGGCGCGGCTTCGCTCATGCGGACCATAGATTAAATATCCTTAAATCGTGGATCGTCTTCCAAAGGTATCTCCTCGCCGCCGGCGGCCAGGCGAGGCATGGTTTCCATAGGCGCTTTGGAAGGCTTATCGGCCGCTCCCAGGCGAATGACGTTTGATTTTTTCGTCACGGACGCGGCGCTTTTGGTCTTGCCGCGAGGCTCTTCCCGCAGCTTGTCGCCCGCGGTTTTCGCCCGTGATCTCGGGCTGACGGCGGGTTGTTCGAGGGCCCGCACGCCTTCGCTGCGCCCGCCGTTCACCACGGCGATGAGGTCGCCGACCGCGGCCTTCATATGAGCGGCCTGCGCCGAGAGCTCTTCGGAAGCCGCGGCGGCCTCTTCCGAGGCGGCGGCGTTCGATTGAGTCACCTGATCGAGCTGAATGATGGCGCGATTGATCTCGTTCACGCCGCGCGCCTGCTCGTCGCTGGCTCCGGCGACCGACTGCACCATCTGGGACACGCTGCTGATGCCCTGCACGATGCTGCCGAGGACGGTTTTGCATTCCGCGGCGATGCGCGTACCGGATTCCACCTTCTTATTGTTTTCCTGGATGATCTTCTCGATCCTCGTTTTCGAGTCGCTCACGATGCCCTGGACGCGCTGGATGCTGCCGTCGAGCAGGCTGGTGATATCCTTCGCCGCGTTGCCGCTCATCTGCGCGAGGTTGCCGACCTCCTCGGCGACCACCGCAAACCCCTTGCCGTGCTCGCCGGCGCGCGCCGCCTCGACCGAGGCGTTGAAAGACAGGAGTTTGGTCTGGAACACGATCTCGTTGATGATCTTGGTCTTCGAGCCGATCTCGTCGATGACCTGGACGATCTCGGCTATCCTCCGGTTGCTCTCATCGGTCTGCTTCATGACCTCTTTGTTGGCGAGGTTGATCTCTTCCATGGAGCGCATCATGTTATCGACGACCGTCTGTCCGCGCTGCGCGGCTTCCACGCTGGTCTGAGCGATCTCCGTGCTCTCGCGGGCCGCTTCCGCGTTGCGGGCGACCATCGAGTTCATCTGCTCGACCGCGGCCGAAGTCTGCTCGAGCGAAGAAGCCTGCTGGGTCGCGGTATCCGAGAGGTTCTGCGAGGAACGGGCGATCTCGCCCGAAGCCGAGGCGACCTCATGCGCGGTCTCGCTCAGGATATCGACCGTCTTGCCCACGGCCTTGGTGATGCTGCGGATCGTAAGGATAGCCTGCGTGATGCCCAGGGCGAGGCCGATCAGGGAGAAGACGATGCCGTAGAGGCGCGCGGATTGGAAGACCTCCTCGTCGCGGACCTCTTCCTGCTTAAGATGCTCGTCCACGATGCTGACGATCTCGCCTATGCTCTTCTCGATGCGGTCGATCACCGGCTCGGAGGTGGTGAGCATGACCTTGTAGCCTTCGGCGTCCTTATCCGCGGCCGCGAGCGCGTTCACTTCCCGCGAGGCTTCGAGCCAGGTGTTGAAGTCGGCGAACACGCTGTTCAGCTGCTTCGATATCGTCTCGTCCGCGACGTCCTTCAGCCTTTCGAGGTTGACCTTCGCACGGTCGACCGCGGCCTGCTCCTCTTTGGTGAACTGGGCGTCCTTGACGGGATCGTTCGTGAGGAGCAGGTCCTTCTGCACGGCGCTCGCTTCGAAGACCGAGGCGAGCAGGGTGCTGGCGCTCGACTTCTGACGGTGCACGTGGTTCTGCAGGTACTTGGCCGACGCGCGGACCTTCGTCAGGTTATACAGCCCGAAGCCGAATACGCCGCCGACGGTGAGCGTAAAGACCAGGATAACAATACTGAAACGTCCGCTTATGCCCAGATTCTTCATGGTTTTCCCTCACGCTGCCGAGATGATTTTGGAGCCTTGCTTACGGACTTGCGAGAGTTCGTCGAGGCTCAGGGTTTTTTCGATTTCAAGTATCAGGATAAGCCTGTTGTCGATGCGGGCGATGCCCGTGATGTAATCGGTGGCGATGGAGCTTTCGATATTGGGCGAAGGGTTGATCTGGTCCGCCCGCAGCGGCATCACCGAGTTCACCGAATCGACGATGATGCCGAGGCTCACCGGATTCAGGTCGAGGATGATGATCGCGGTCTCGGGCGTGAACGCCGCCGTCTTCATCTTGAACTTCATCCGCATGTCGATCACGGAGATGACCTGGCCGCGCAGGTTCATCACGCCCTTGAAATGCGGCGGCGTATAGGGCACCGGGGTGATTTCGGTCTGGGCGATGACCTCGCGCACCTTGAGCAGGGGTACGGCATAACTCTCGTCGCCGAGATCGAAGATGAGGTAACGACCGGTTTCGTTGGATGCGCCCGCTTCGTTGTTTTGGTTCGACATTAGGCCGTTCTCCTTTGAGTTTTGGCGGAGGATTTTACAAAGCCGTGGATGAGGTCGGGCATGTCGATGATGAGCGCCGCGCGCCCGTCGCCGAGGATAGCCGCGCCGGTGACGCCGTTGACGTTCTCCAGCTCGGGCCCGAGGCCCTTGATGACGATCTGCTGTTGCCCGATGATGTCGTCGACCGCGAGAGCGAAGGCGTCGCCGGAATTGGTCCGGCCGACTATGGCGATGCCCTGGGTGAATTCGAGGCCGTCCTGTTTGGAGCGCAGGATCTCGGTCAAACGATAGAGCGGCAGCGTCTGGCCGCGAAGGTTCAGGTAATAGCCGTTGCCGGTGACGTAATTGAGGTTCTCCTGCTTCGGCTGGAGGCTCTCCTGGATCGCGGAGACCGGCACGACATAACGCTGGCCGCCGGCCGACACGATCATGCCGTCGATCAAAGCGAGGGTGAGCGGGAGGATGATGCGGAAGGTGGTTCCGACGCCCGTCTTCGAT
>JASLCY010000167.1 GCA_030151925.1 Oligoflexus sp. | reverse complement strand
CAGAGGTTGATTGAAAGCCATTGTGGCATCCAGCTAACAGAAAAAGACCGAGTGTGAGTTTACGCACGTGTGAATCCTCTTGGAAGCCTTGATGGCGCAAAGTTTGAGCTTTGAATTTCATAACAGCCCTATCTCGATAGAGGCAAGTGATTGATTGCGCCGGCAAAGCGGTATAAGAGACGATACGGGAACGATTCCCGGACCTTCATGAAAGGCGTGACGATGAAAACTATTTTGAGGGCGCTGAGCGCTTTGGTTCTGACGGCGAGCTCGAAGACGGCTTTGGGCGCCGCGATGTGTTCGACCCTGGTGGCTCCCGGCGTGCAGGTGACGTTGAACGGCGATTTCGGTGATCACGTCGTGCAGCCGAGCGTTTCGCTTAAGGGCTCGGATGAAGCCATCGATCTCGACGGCGAGGGCGGCTTTTATCTCTCCGACGTCCTGCCGGTCGGCGATTATACCTTGAAGTTGATCGACGGCGAGCAGATCCTCTACACTCAGGACTTCACGCTGGTGCGTTCGAAGGCTTGCTACGTGGCGCCTTTCGTTGCGACCTACGCCTGCGGAACGGCGGCGGACGCGGAAGGCGTTGAAACGTTCGGCTGCGGACCTCAAACAGACGAAGCCCAGCAGGATTAACGATACGAGGGGGAGCTATGGCGCGGATTCTGGTCACCGGCGGTTCGGGATTTATCGCGGAATACGTTCTGCTTGAGCTGCTCGGAACGGAGCACGAGATCCGGACGACCGTGCGTTCCCCTCAACGTGAATCCGATGTGCGGGCCGTTCTGCGGTCGGCGGGAGCTTCGCCGGCGCGGCTCGGGACGCTCGACTTCTTCGTCGCCGACCTTACGCAGGATAAAGGCTGGCATGAGGCCGTCGCCGGCTGCGACTACGTCCTTCACCTCGCTTCGCCTTTCCCGGCGGTCCAGCCTCAAGACGAAAACGAATTGATCATCCCGGCCCGCGAAGGGACCTTGCGGGTTTTGCGGGCCGCGCGGGATGCGGGCGTCGAACGCCTGGTCCTCACCTCGTCTTTCGCAGCGATCGGCTACGGTTATCCGAAGGATGCCGGCCCTTTCGACGAATCGTACTGGTCGAAGATCGAAGGAACCGACGCGCGGGCTTATATCAAATCGAAGACGCTGGCGGAGCGGGCGGCCTGGGACTTTATCGCGGCCGAAGGCGGCGCGCTCGAGCTGAGCGTGGTGAACCCGGTAGGCGTGATGGGGCCGGTGCTCGGAAAAGATTTCGCCGCCTCGATCGGCCTGGTCCAGGGGATGCTGCATGGAGCGATCCCGGCCTGTCCCGAGCTTTATTTCGGCGTCGTCGACGTTCGCGACGTCGCGCACCTGCATATCAAGGCGATGACGCATCCGCAGGCGAAGGGCGAGCGTTTCCTGGCCGCGAGCGGGGACAGCCTCGCGATGATCGATATCGCCCGCATCCTCCGGCGAGAGCTCGGCGCCGCGGCGAAGAAGGCTCCGAAGCGGCAGCTGCCGGGAGCGCTGGTTCGATTCCTGGCGCTGTGGAAACCGGGCCTCGCGGCGAGCGTCGGCGAGCTCGGCAAGAGGAAGCATCTGAATACGAGCAAGGCGCGGGACGTCCTGGGCTGGCGGCCGCGCTCCGCGGAAGAGGCTATCGTCGCGACCGCGAAGAGCTTGCAGAAGTTGGGGCTCGCGCCTCAGGGCTGAACGTCCCTCACCTTCGAACTGGTAGAACGATGGAACGCAATCGCTCCTTCACGAAAAATATCTGGATCTGGATCGCCTGCTCCGCGCTGGTGCACCTCGGTGTGATTTATCTGACCCGGGCTCGGCCGATCGTGCTGAAAAACCAGCGGCCTGAGGTGCTGCGGGTGGATGTGGCGACTCGGACGAAGAAAGCCGTCCAGGCCGTGAAGCCTGAAGTCTCGAAGGGTAAGGGCGAATCGAAAGGGGTGAAAGCCGCGAAGGCGGCTGCCAAACATCCGGCGCTGGTCGCGGAGAGCCCGGTGCAAAACGAAACGAGGCCCTACGCGGATCTTCTGCCCCGCGGTGAAGCGGTTTCGGGGCCGGCGGCGAGTGGGGAAGGGACCAAGCCTTATGCCGGCCCGTGGAAGACGCAGATCATAGCCGAGGGCAATAACCTCGACGCGCATATCGATATCCCCCTCGTCTTCCGCAGGGAGACGGCCTCCGGCTCGGCGACCGCTTATCTGCAATGGGTCGACGACCGAAACTTCGAGATCTTATCCCTGAACGGGCATCCTTTGATCCGAGCCGCCTTGTTCGCGAGCCTGAACGGGCCCGAGAGCTTCCGGGCGATACAGAAGATCGCCGCCTACTTCGATAACGCTCCCTTCAAACTCAAGCTCAGCTATCAGACGGCCTACGATCAGTACGAACGCGAGTTCCATACCGAATTCAAAGTCTACGATCGCGAAGTGCATATCGATTGCTTCCGGCATCCCAACGCTCTCACGTATGGAGGCGGCGGGATCCCGTTGCCGGATAAAGACGCGGAACTGGCGAAGAAGCGCGATCAGATGGAGCTCTCACGATTGATCGAGTCGATAGCCTATAGCCAGGTCGTGACGCATTACCGGGTGACGGCCCCCTGACTATTCAGCGCCGGGATCGGCGCGGCCGGAGACCTGCAGGAGAGTCCGCAAGAGATCCTGGGTCTGCACCGGCTTCGCGATATGCGCTTGAAATCCCGCTTCCAGAACCTCCTCGATATCCTCTTCGCTGGTCCAGGCGGTGACGGCGACCGCCGGCGGTTTGTTGCCTTTTACATTGGACAGGACCTGGATGTTTTTCATCAGCTCGAAGCCGTCCATCTCCGGCATC
>JASLCY010000135.1 GCA_030151925.1 Oligoflexus sp. | reverse complement strand
GCGGAACACGCTATCGAAGAAGGCCATGTTCGCCGCGATGGAGGGCAGCGGGGTCACGGTCACGCCGCTGGCCTTCGCCTCCATCGAATAGATGTCGGACTCCGCGATCGATTTGATGTCGATCTTCTTCCCGGCCTTGTCGTCGAGGCGACAGCCGACTTCCATGATCTTGTCTTCGGGCGATACGGTCGCGCAATGGAGATAAGCGCCGTTGACCTGCGCTGGGGCCGAGGCCGCCGTATTCGCGTTTTTCGCGGCTTGAGCATCGGCGCTATCGCTGGCGGAAGGGCCCGCGGAGGCATCGGCCGCCGGCAGGGAGCCGTCTTTGGAATTCATGTTGCCGGACGAAGGACCGGCTTTGGATTGAGCCGTGGCATCGGCATCCGATCGAGCGCCGCTCGAGCTGGCCCGCTCATCCTTCAACTGGGCGCCTGAACAGGCGCCGAGGATGATGACCGTCAAGAGGAATACCGAGCTCTGCAGTTGAGTGCGCATGAACGTCTCCGGGCTATAGAACCAATATCGTAGGGCGCCCGGAATAAATTAACGGGTGGTTCAGCGACAAGCCAACCACCCATTTTCATTCATGAATCAAAACTTAATAAAAAATATAATTACGCTTCCGGAGGACCGCCGGCCATCAGCCATTGGTCGGCGAGGTTCTCGAGCTTCTGGTTGAGGATCTGCCCGCGGATCTGGAAATTCACCGCGTCGTACTCATGATCCGTCCAGTCGATCGGCAGGTAGAGCTGCTCGTCTTCCTCGTAAAGATACTCTTCGAAATAATTGTCGATATAGTCGATCAGGAAGAGCGCGGCTTCACCCGCCTCCATCTCCTCGGCTTCGAACATCACGCGGCCTTCCACCGGATAGACATACGACCCATCCGCGTTCGCGAGCGTGACGGTCACGTATACGCCGCGATCCTCGATCCAGGCGCGGATCGAGAAGCTGCGGTCTTTCATGGCGATACGGTACTTCTTCACCATGGTCTCGGCGAGTTCGATGCAGTCTTCGTTGGTCAGGAACTGTTTTTCTTCGAAAGCTGTCATTAGATGAGCTCCTCGCGGGCATGGCCGCGTTTAGGTCCTTCGGGAAGCACGATGAGTCCGTGGAGGCAGTCGTGGATCATGGAGATCGCGAGGCCGAGGGACTCCTCCCGGCTCTGCCGTTCCCCTATCATCCAGAGGCTGGATTCCGCGCGCAGATGGTCGCGCCACGCGTCGAGCAGCTGCTGGGTCGAATCATCGACCTTCCAGCCCACGGGCGTCAGGCCTTTGCGCAGGCCTTCGATCGCCATATCCCGGAGTATCGTTTCGAACGGTTTATCGTATTCGCGTCCGCTCAGGGCGATGACGGCGAAGTAGGCCATGACCGCTTGAACGGAGAGTTCGAGTTCATAAGCGTCGGCTAGGCTGTAAATAGGATGGAAGACGATGTTCTTCGCGTCCGCTCCGGCCAAGGCCGCGACCATGGGGAAGCGGTTCAGCAGGCCCTTGAGGATCTCCGTCGCCTCGAGGCCGATGAGGTCGAGCCAGTTGCGGTCGAGCTCGAGGAGCATCTGCCCCCACTGACGGGCGATATACATGCGCTCGAGGTTCGCCGCGCGCGGGATCCTCATGCGCTGCAGGGCCTTGATCGTGCCGCCGCGCAGGTCTTCGATGATGCCGAAACCCGCTTGGAAGAGGGTCTTGGGATGCTCGCCGAGGAGCACCTTGGCGCCGAGGTCGATGCTGCCGTCCGCGATATATTCCAGGCCGAGGCTGGCGAGGGCCTTGCCCTGCTCGAGGACGCGCTGCAGGCCGTAAACGTCGTCGACGGCGACGCGCGCCGCCGCGCATAGGGCGTTGGCGAGATAGAGCAGGCTGTGGTGCACGTTGAAGAGCGCATCGATATCCGCACCGTCCTCGCGGGCGCGCATCAGGCAAGCGTCGAGGAAGTTGATCTCGGAGCCTTGCAGCATCAGGGCGTCCTTGGAATGCTCGCCGCTCGGATTCATCTCCAGCCACTTCAAGCGCAGGGCCTTGCGGTCGATGGGGGCGAAGATGCGCAGGCTTTCCTCGTAGGCGACGAAGCCGTCCTCCTCGAGACGCGCCTTGCGGAACTGGGCGACCTGCGCCTCGTTCTCCAGCGGTGGATTATGCGTCGCGTGACTCAGGAGGGCGTAGGCGTAACGCATATTGTTCTCGCGCGCCGATTCCATGAGGTTCTCGATGAAAGCGACGTCGTCCTTGTCCTCGAGGTTGATCTCGTAGAACACGGTATTGCAGGGCATGCGGAACGCGCGTTCCTCCACGCCGTGCGGCAGGTCGAACATATGCTCGACTTCGTAGACGGTGAAGAGGCCTTCCAGAGCCGCGATCTGGTATTCTTCGTCCAGCTCGGAGAAGCGGGTGTAGAGCTGCTCACGCGAGATCTCGGCGAAGGGCTTGAGAAAGTTGATCATGCGGCGCTGCGAGAAATCCTCGCCGTCCCACGCTTCGTAGTCGGCCATGTGCACGACCTGCTCTTGCGTGAGGTGCGGAAGGATCTCGAGGCTGTCCTCGAATCCGCGTTGCTTAAGGGCGTGATAGAGCGGCTGCACCGGGAGGTTGGCGATGATCTCCGCCGCGTTCGGACTCTCGATGATGGCTTGCAGATCGATGCCGCCGAGGAGGCCGCCGGCCTCGCCCGGGGTCCACGCTAAACTCTGATGGCCGGCGTCGTAACTTATCGCGAGGCTGTTATCGTTAACGCGTTTTTCCATGGATAGCTCCTCTGAGAGTCGAAGAAACGAGGATTCATTATAGATGCTTAGATTAAGATCACTATGAGAAACAGCCAGAGTTACACGGCTTCTTCCCCTTTGTCCATTCTCAAGTGCAGGTCGTTTAAGGGATTCAGCTCTTCATACGGATTGGAAATCAGAACATGCCAAACTGGCTTAAAACAGGGCGATAAAGTAAGATAAAACCAAAAAAAGCGCTTAAGAGCAGCTCGCCAGGCCCGAGGCTATCCTCGATCAAACGCAGGCGCCTCTCAAAAACCAGGCTTTGCTGCCGTATAAAATCCTGAAGGTGCGTTTGCCGCTCGTCCCTTGAGTCCAAACCGCTCAACCAGGCCTGTTTTTCCAGCTGAATCAAGGTCTTCCGCCAAAAGCCGCAATCCCGTTCGCCTAAATAGGCCAGCACGAAATCCCACAGCGTATCAGCTCGTCCCAGACAGAGTTCGGGCCAAACCCGGTTCAATCCCCAGGCGATGCCAACGAAACCCAGTATCGCCAGCAGAAGCTCGCCGTCAGGGGTTCCACCGCACCACCAGCGTCCCGACCATAGCAGTCTAAGACAGAGTGGGATCAAAATTACCAAACACAAGTGGGTCATTGTGGTTAAACGCAAATTTTTAGCCTGGCCCAGGTGGACTTCCGCATTTTTAAAAAGTTCGGCCAAAGCCTCGAGATCGTCGATACGCAGCCGCCCCTGCCTGATCTCCTTAAGCAGGCGGACCCGGAGACGGCTCTCGAGATCCGTGCCGACCGAGAGCAGGCTGAGAAGATAATCCCTCTGCCGCAAACATCGCTTCACCTCGTTCCAGAAATTCGGCCGCAGGGGCGTCTGCACTCTCCGCAGCAGCATGCCGTTCACTAAAATCAATCCGCAGATGAAAAAGCCGAGTCCATTCATGAAGGCGATGATGCTTGCGCGGCGGGACGAAAACCAGGGACATTTTATCGACGATTGAGCGGGTGCTCTCTTGCTGGCATACTATTCCTTGAACCCGGAGATGATCCAACGATGCGTGAAACGATACTATCGAAACAGCTGCTCCACAGCGGTCCCACGGTCGGCCGCCTGCCCTGCCGCTGCGGGACTCAGCATGGCCCCTGCTCGCTCATCGCCATCACCGGCGGCCCGGGCGCGGGCAAGACCGCTATTCTCAATCTCGCGCAGAACCTGGTTTGCCAACACGTGGCCCTCGTTCCCGAGTCGGCGACCGTCCTGTTTTCAGGCGGCTTTTGGCGAACCACGAGCTCGAGCGGCGTCGCCGCCACGCAAAAGGCGATCTATCACGTCCAGCGGCAGTTGGAATCGATACTCCTCGAGGCGGGGCAAAGCCGCTTCGGCCTTTGCGATCGAGGCACGATCGATGGGGCCGCTTATTGGCCTCTCGATCAAGGCGATTATTGGCAGGCGATGGGCACGACGCGCGAAGCCGAGCTGGCTCGCTACATGGCCGTGATCCATCTGCGTTCGCCGATCGCCAGCGGTTATAACCACAGCAATCCGCAACGCCTCGAGACGGTCGAGCAGGCCGCGCTGGTCGACGAGGCCATCCTCCACGCCTGGCGCGGGCATCCCAACCGCATCGTGATCGAGTCGGAAGCCAGCTTCGCCGCCAAGGTCACTCGGACGATGGCGGCGATCGAGGATCTTATTCCCCGCGAATGCCGGACCGAAGCGCGTTGATCAGAATTCCCATTTCTGTTTGCTGCAGCTCGGCGTGGCCTTGATTCCCAGGGTTTCGTGAATAGTCCTAGCCAGGGCTTCCTGAGATTTCCTCTCGCCATGATTCAGAATGATCTCCCGCGGCGGGGTAGCGCTCGCAGCCAGCCAGCGTACGATCTCGTCGCGATCCGCGTGGCCGGACAAGGTCGCGATGCTGGCGATCTTAGCCAGCACGGGAACGTCCTGATGATGGATGCGCAGGCTGCCCTCCTCCGCGGCGTGGTCCTGCAGGTAGCGGCCCTTAGTGCCCAGCGCCTGATAGCCGACCAGGATCACGATATTGCGCGGATCGGGCAGCCGCACCTTCAGATGATGGAGCACGCGACCGCCGCTGATCATGCCGGAAGCCGAGATCACGATGAACGGCCCGCTCCTCATGCAGACTTCCATCGACTGGTCGGGAGTGGTGACCGTCTCGAATTTTTCCGGGAAAAAGCTGATCGGCCCCTGGCCGAAGACGAAGCCCGGCTTGTGGTCCTCCGATTCCTCGCGGAAGATGTCGAGGGCCTGCCGCGACATGGGGCTGTCGAGGATCACGGGAACCGTAGGGATGCGCCCCGTACGTTCGAGCAGCGCGATCATATGGATAAGGTCCTGCGAACGCCCGACGGCGAAAGCTGGGATGACGGCGACGCCGCCGGCCTGCAGGACCGGCGCGAGGCAATCGCCGAGCTGGTCCAACGCCTGCTGCGAACCGTGGAGCCGATCGCCATAGGTCGATTCCAGCACGAGGAGGTCGACGCTTTCCAGGGACTCCGGCGCCTTGAGGATGAGCGAACGATCATTGCCGAGGTCGCCGGAGAAACCGATCACCGTCTTCTTCGGGCCTTCGCTGAGTTTGACTTCGATCACGCTCGCGCCGATGATATGCCCGGCCCTCAGCAGCTTGATTTCCAATCCTTCGGCGACTTCGTGCCAAGCGTCGCGCTCCAGCGGCCGAAAGAGCTTCAGAACGGCCTCCGCATCCTCCACCCGGAAGAGCGGCTCGGGTTTCTCGTGATGCGAGTAACCGCTGCGCGCCGCATAAGCCGCCAGCTCCTCCTCGAGGAAGGCCGCATCGCGCAGGACGATCGCGGCGAGCTTGGCCGTGCCTTGGGAGCAGAAGACTTCGCCGCGGAAACCGCTGCGATAGAGGCGCGGAAGATAACCGCAGTGATCGAGATGAGCGTGGGTGAGGAAAACCGCATCGATGGAGGCGGCTGGAAGCGGCAGGTCCCGCCAGTTGTTCGCTTTGCCTTCGGCGCCGCCCTGAAAGAGACCGCAATCGATCAGATAACGCCGATCCCGAAAGGTCAACAGGGTCTTGCTTCCCGTAACGGTTTCGAACGCGCCCAAAAACTCCAGACTATGCTTCATCCTCTGCTCACTCCTCGCCTTCGGCGATCAGGTGGAATATATCCCTACTCTGTCTTCCTAAGTCGATTTAAGCAACTGTTGGACCACATTTGCGGTTCCCGAAGACCCCTTCCTTTCCGTAGGGTTATGCTGGAGAGGTTGCCGGATATCACGCACCTTTGATGAAATGCCGCAGACGGGCTTATCGCGATATCGATCAGCGTAAGAAGGAAGCAGGCCCTGAGGAGGATAGACGAACTTTGGCATCACCCTTGCGAGGAGGAAAGAGGATCGCCTCCGTTTGAGGCGTTACGTTCTTCGCAATAGGGAAAGGCCTTCTTATGGCACGCATCATAACATCTTCGTTCGCCCTCTCTCTTCTCCTCGGTTTAACGGGTTTCGCTCAGGCCGAAGTCGTCCAGACTCCCCCCGTCTCCGCCGGCGAGGAAATCGCCACGCCTCCGGCCCAGCTCTCGGCGCCGATTCGTTATATTCCCAAAGCCGAAAGGGAGGCCAATCGCAAAGCCCGTCTCGCTCATGAGAAGAAGGCCGCCTGCCCGGGCGGAAAAAGCGGCAAGGGCGAATCCATGACGGTCTGCACGCCGCAGTTGCCAGCCGCCGAAGGCGATCTGTCGCAGACCAAGGTGCCCCAATCGCAAAGAGCTTTACCCCCTGTCTCGCCTACGATAGACGTCAACGCCACCAGCATCCGTTGAGCCGGCCCTCGAACGGGACGATCCCTCGGGACCGTCCTGATCAATTCGGATAACGGCGATAAAAGCCTTTTTTCACCCACTCCGTTCCCCCCGCATAAACGAGCGTGAGCAGGATCACGAAGAGGAAGATGGGCCAGGGCAGAGCCTGGAAACCCAGGTGGTGCATCACCGGTAAAAAAGGGATGAGAAGGCCGATCGCGGCGACGACGATCGAACAGCCGACCAGCAGTCGACCGGGACGGCTCTGATCGAAGCGACGCCGCGTGCGCAGGATGAAGGTCACCGCGAGCTCCGTCAGCAGCGATTCGAGGAACCAGGCCGTGCGGAAGACTTCCGGCGTCACGCGGAAGACCAGCAGCAGCATGGCGAAGGCCAGGAGATCGAAGAGCGAGCTGACGAGGCCGAACTGGATCATGAAAGAACGCACGAAACGCATCTCCCAACGCCGCGGGACGGCCGTGAAATCAGCGTCCACCGCATCTTCCGCCAGGCCTACCGCCGGCACGTCGGACAGGAAGTTATTGAGCAGGATCTGGCTGGCCAGCATCGGCAGGAAAGGCAAAGCCAGAGCCGCGAACGCCATGCTTATCATATTGCCGAGATTGGCGCTGGTCGTGAGCAGGATATATTTCTGCGTGTTGCCGAAAGTCTTGCGGCCTTCCTCGATGCCTTTTTTGATGATTTCGAGGTCCTTTTCCAGGAGGACGAAGTCGGCGGTCGCCTTCGCCACATCCACCGCGCTCTCGACCGAAATGCTGGCATCCGCCGCATGCATCGCCGGGGTATCGTTGATGCCATCGCCCATATAACCGACGACATGCCCTTTCGTTCTGAGCGTGCGGATGATCCTTTCCTTGTGGCTCGGATTCATCTGCGAGAACACGGTTATGCTCTCGATCCGCGCGCCCAGCGCCTCGTCATCCAGCGTGTCGAGCTCCTCACCCGTAAGCAGGCGCTGACCTTCGAGCCCGACCTGAGTCGCGACGTGCCGGGCCACGAGGCGGTTATCGCCCGTGATGACTTTCACGCGAACGCCGAGGCCATCGAGCTGCCGGATGACGGCGGCGACGTCGCCTTTCGGTTGGTCGGCGAAGGTGATGAAGCCGCGCAGGATCATCTCCCGCTCATCATCCTTTGCATAACCGCTTTTCCGTTCGAGATCGCGGGTCGCGACGCCGAGGACACGCATGCCTTGGCCGCTCCAGGCCTGGAACAGCGCTTCGATCTCCGCCCGAGCCTCGCTCAGGGGACGGCCATCGGGCAGGCGCACGCAGACGTCCAGAATCTGATCCAGGGCGCCTTTGGTCACGAGGCGCGCGCCTTCCCCCTCGGTTATCACGACGCTCAATCTTTTCCGGACGAAGTCGTAAGGCACCTCGCCTATCTTCTCGGGCGTTGCGATACCGGTCGCGTCCTTATCCAGGATCGACTGATCCAATGGATTCGGTAAACCGCTCTGCAGCAAGGCGTTGGCTCGTGCCCAGGAGAATACTTCGGGCGACGGCCGCCCAGCGCAATCGAAGGCGCCCTGCATGACCACGGTGCCTTCGGTGAGCGTACCGGTCTTGTCGGTGCAGATGATATCCATGCTGCCGAGATTCTCGATCGCGTTGAGCCTGCGGACGAGCATCCCTTTATGAGCCAGCAGCGTAGCGCTGCGGGCCAGGTTTACCGCGACGATAGCCGGCAGCAGCTCCGGGCTGAGGCCGACCGCGAGCGCGACGGCGAACATCAGGGCCTCGCTCCAGGAGCGGCCCATGAAGGCGCATGCTATGAAGGCGATCAAAACCATGACCAGCATGATATTCAGCAGCATGGTACTGAAGGTGCGCAGGCCGCGGTCGAATTCGGTCTCGGGCGATGCGTGCGCCAGGTCCTTGACGATAGCCGCATAGGACGTCGCGCGCCCGGTCTTGACGATAACCGCCAGACCTCGCCCAGCATGGACGTTGGTGCCCTGGAAGAGATAGTTGCTGCGCTCGGCGTAGGCGACCGCAGCGCCGAGGCCTTCGGCCGAAGGCTTTTTCTCGACGGCAAAACTTTCGCCGGTCACGACCGCCTGATCCAGGAAGAGCTCGCTCGCCGAGAGCACCAGAGCGTCCGCAGGCACCAGGACGCCAGGCGTCAAAACCAGGATATCGCCCGGCACCACCTCACGCGCGGGCACGGACACGGGTTGCCCCGCGCGCAGGAGGTTGGCCTGCAGCTGTATCCGTCGCGCCAGGGCTTCTAACGCCGCGTTCGAACTGTATTCACGCCAGAAGCCGAGGCCGGTGCTGCCGAGCAGGATCGCGAGCACGATGCTCGCTTCCGTCCAGTTCTCGGAGAGGCCCGAGATCAAAGCAGCGACGAACAGGATCAGGACGAGAGGGCTCTTGACCTGGTTCCAAAGAGCTCGGAGCACAGTCAATTGCGGTTTGTCGTCGACTTCATTGTAACCGTAGGCTTCAAGGCGTCGCGCCGCCTCTTCGGGCGTCAGGCCTGAGGCGTTGGCCCCGAGGCTCTCGAGAACGGCCTGAGGAGCCATAGACCAGTAATCGATCGTGGGTCCGGATCCCGTTCTTGCATCTCGAACACGCGGCATTCAGTAAGCTCCTCGCTCCATGGCAAACGTTTTTCAGCCGACGGCTTCTAACCGATCCTGTTCTTGAGAGGTCGGCCCGCGGCGAAATCCGCTACGCTCTCGAGGGTCGTCGCCGCTATGTTCGCGAGCGCCTCCTGCGTGAGGAAACCCTGGTGCGAACTCACGAAGACGTTCG
>JASLCY010000132.1 GCA_030151925.1 Oligoflexus sp. | reverse complement strand
GCGGAACACGGTCAGGCCTTCCTTGAGGCTCAGCTGGAACCAGTCGCGGAGCGTGACGCGGTTGCCGCTCCAGTTATGGAAGTATTCGTGGCCCACGATGCCGAGGATGTTGTCGAAGTCGGCGTCGGTCGCGGTCTCGGGGCTCGCCAGCACGTATTTCGCGTTGAAGATGTTGAGGCCCTTGTTCTCCATCGCGCCCATGTTGAAGTCGTTGACCGCCACGACCATGAAACGATCGAGGTCGTATTCGAGGCCGTAGACCTCCTCGTCCCACGCCATCGCTTTTTTGATGGCCGTGAAGGCGAAGGCGCATTTCCCGATGTTTTCCTTGTCCACGTAGATATGCAGGCTCACCTTGCGGCCCGAGCGCGTCGTGAAGCTGTCCTCGAGATGCCCGAGGTCGCCCGCCACCAGCGCGAAGAGGTAGCAGGGCTTGGGGAACGGATCGTGCCAGCGGGCCAGGTGCCGGCCGCGGTCCAGGTCCTTTTGCTCCACGAGGTTGCCGTTGCTCAAGAGGACGGGATAAAGCGCCTTGTCGCCGATGATCGTCGTCTCGTATTCCGCCATCACGTCCGGACGGTCGAGGAAATACGTGAAGCGGCGGAAACCGTGCGGCTCGCATTGCGAGAAGAAGGCGCCGTGCGAAAGATAGAGCCCTTCGAGCGCCGTGTTGTTCTTCGGGCAGATCTCGGTGGTGATCTCGAGATCGAAACGATCGGGCAGGGCGTGCTGCTGATCGAGGAGGACGTGCTCGGAGCTGTGCTGGAATTTTTGCGGATCGACGTCGCGGCCGTCGATCTTCAGGGCTTTGAGGGCGAGATCCTTGCCGTTGAGGGCCAGGGTCCTGTCGAAGCCGGGATTGTGCTCATAGGTCACGACCGAGACTATGCGCGTGGCGATGGGATCGAGTTCGACCGTGAGTCTGACCTTGCGGGCCCAAAAATTCGGTTGGCGATATTCCGACAGGAGGATGGGTTTGATACCGTCACGATTCTTCATAGAGGGCCCTTCAGCCATTAAGCGAGACGGCGCCGCGCCCCGAGATAAACCAGTCCTGAGATCAAGGCGAGCGCGCCGAGCATCGACATCGTTCCATGATCGCGGACCATCTGCAATGTGAGTACGGGAGCCCAGAGAGCACCGCGGGTCAGCGTTCGCGCCCACTCATGCTCGCGAATCCAGTCGGCGACCGGCGGGCTGAGGCGATAGTACGTGCGAACGAAGGATTTGCCAAGATGCGTCTTCAGGAGATAAGCGTCACGGAACCAACGCAGGACGTCGATATGGGGATCGAGCGCTGAGCCGTAAGCCGCGGTCGCGATGAAACAAGAGGCATCGCCTGGTTTCGGATCAGGGCCGCCGTCGAGCTGCACGAGCGTGGTCGCGTCGGAAGGCGTGCCGATCGCGCAGGAGAAGCCCGTGCCCTCCGGCAGGAATTCCGCGACGATCGCATACTGGGTGCCGATCGAAAGGCCCGTGAAGGCGATCGCCTGATCCGAGAGGCTCGCGGTCTGCTGCAATTGGAAGCCGCTCGGATAGGAGGCATTCAGATCCAGAGTCGCCTGGGAGCCGTCGGGCGGCTCGCACACCGCGGTGCAGGTCGGGTTATCGGTATCGAGGCCCTGGGATTCGACGCGGCACGCGACATCCGCCGGAGTGAAACCCGCGGGCGGATTGTCGAGATACTGCGTGGCCGTGAACACGGCGCTCGCGGCATCCGCGGGGTCGGGGATCAGGAGGGCCGCGACGCCGTTCGGCGTGCCGGTCGTCCCGTTATTGAAGGTCACGGACGCGGGATTGTTGAAGGTCGCGATCAAGGTGCCCTTGGTCGGGAAAACGCCGGTGAGGGGCACGGCGTCCTTCACGCCGGAACCGAGCACGACCACGACATCGCTTTTGTCCTTGTTGAGGTTCGAGGCGGTCTTGTCCGGATAGAGGCGGAGGAAGACCTTCTCCCCGACCGAGAAATGCTCGAGCAGGGGATCGCCCGCGGTATGGATGCGGATCGCGATCTGATAGGTGTAGATCGTGGGGTCGAGAGTGTTTTGCGTCGCGAGGGTCCCGCCGTTCGGGAAATCCGCGGTCTGGTATTGCGAATCGTAGGCGCCGTCCTGCGGAGTCGGCTGTCGCGCGAGCGAGTAGCGCACCTTGTAATCGGTCTCGCCGCAGCCCGACTGGGTATCGTTGATCGCCATGCAGATGTCGAGATGGTTGGAGACCGCTTGCTGCACCTGGCCGATGTCGTTCGCCGTGACGCCGAGAGTCTGCTGGTCCGTGGTGTTCACGTTGATGAATTGCAGGTCGATCGTCACGTAATGCGGATCGCTGCGGTCGAGCGTTGCGGTCACCGGGCCGTAATCGAGGGCATAAGAGGAACCGCTGAGACCCAGCAGGAGCATGATGAGAGAGAGATGAAGGATGCTGCGTTTGACCACAGGGAATCTCGCTTTCTGCGGACGGGGCGTTGATGACATTGCGTGTCATACGCATCTTCTCTAGGAAGGGCTGATCCTGTCAACCGCCTTTCCTGCCTCGCCTTTATTTGAGCCGGGCGCGCGGAGTGAGCTTCTTCAAATCGAATTCCATGCCGTCATAAGCCAGGTGAATCTCGGGGCCTTTCGCTTGATTTAACGACGCCCAGAGCTCCGCGTGCGAGGCGATATTCGTGTTTCGGTGTTGCCTCGCCTGAGCGAGCATCCTTTGGGATTTCTCCTCCGTGGCTCTCGGGTCATGATGGGTGATGATGATGTTCCGTATTCCTTCTCGCATGGCGAGGTCGACGCCTATAGGGGGTGAACAGTGTCCCCAGTCGTAACGGCTTGCTAATTCATCCATCTCATATTGGCCGTCAAAGACGAGCAGATCGAGATTCTGATAGGCCGGCAGGTCTTTGCCCAGGTCCTTGGCCGTGATGCGTTTGTATTCCCCGTCCACGCCGATCGCGAGGGAGTAGCCGTCCGCATCGAATCGATAGCCGAACGCGCCTCCCGGATGATCGAGAGCGAAGGTGGAGACTTCCATCCCGTCAAAGCGGACCTTTTCGTAGAGTTTAATATGTTTGAATTCGACCGTGGCTCCGAGCTGGTCCCATTTCACGGGGAAGTTCACGCCATTGAATTGGATCTTAACCGCGTCAGGGGCTCCGGGGTGGACATGGTAGATGGTGATCTTTGACCCTGGTATATAAAGTGGCACAAAAAAGGGCAGGCCCATGATATGGTCCCAGTGCATATGAGTCAGGAAGATGATGAATTCGGTTCTTCCCTGCGCCATAACACTCGAGGAGGCTTCGGCCAGGCCGGTGCCCATATCGACAAAGTAACGCTGGTTCTTGTAAGAAATCTCATTGCAAGTCGTATTGCCGCCATACACCAGAGGGGTCGAGAGATCCCCGTCCCGGATGGCATTACGGAATTCGCTGATGGTTGTAAGGCCGGCTTTTTCAGCGTCTTTGGCATAGCGGTCGACAAGTCCGACAAAAGCATCATGAGTGATAGCCCTGGGGAGTGATCCTCGAGTGCCCCACATATGTAATTTCATGTTGGCCTTCCCGTCGTGTCCGATTTGTATAGGTCTATTAGAATAGGGCGAGGGCTGCTGCGTCCAGTTCTTTTTCCTAGAAAGTGGCCAGAGACTTTGCTATAGAGTTGTTCCTTATAGGAATAGGCACTCCGCAAGGATGTGCAACTGAAACCTGCTCAAGGCAGATCAGTCACCTGAGAGCAATTTGGAGTTAGAATGCTGACCCTTCGTCTACAGCGCCACGGTTCAACACATCGTCCTTTTTATCATATCGTAGCCACCGATTCGCGTAACGCACGCGATGGTAAATTCATCGAAAAACTCGGCTACTACGATCCAAGCGCTGAGCCGTCGATCATCGATTTCAAACTCGACCGCGCGACTCACTGGTATGAGCGCGGCGCAAACGTGTCGACCGCCGTTGCTGCAATCTTCCGCGCGAAGAAGATCAAGCTCGAGCGCGCCAAGACCCACAAGCAATAATTCCGAGTCCTCGTGCAGAAACGTTGGATTCAACTAGGCATCGTTGGTAAGGCTCATGGCCTCAACGGTGCTTTTTTCGTTTCTCAAAGGGACGATGAGCTTCCTGAGGGGCTCCAGACGCTCCGCATCGGTCCCACCCTCGACCTCGCCAAGACCTATAAGATCAAGACCGCTCGCTGGCAAAACGATAGGCCCGTGCTGCAGTGCGACGAGATCAAGACCCGGGAGGCGGCGGAAGCGCTTTGCCATCAGCTGATCTGGGCCGATCGCGATGATCTCGAGATCGACGAGGATGAGGAGTACTTCTGGAGCGACCTCGTCGGCAAGACCGTCGTGGACAGCGCCGGAACCTTCTTCGGCACCATCACCGACGTCTATAACTATGGGGCGTCGGATATCGTCCTG
This sequence comes from Oligoflexus sp., assembly GCA_030151925.1. GTDB lineage: Bacteria > Bdellovibrionota_B > Oligoflexia > Oligoflexales > Oligoflexaceae > Oligoflexus. The sequence continues at coordinate 119 of JASLCY010000132.1, read as the reverse complement.
ATTGAGGATGGAAAAGGCCGCAGCGCGGAAATCCCTTTTGTCGAAGTGTATTTCGATATGGATTTCGACGTCGAGAGCGAAACCCTTCGCCTTATCGTGACCGCCGACACGTTTGACGA
>JASLCY010000128.1 GCA_030151925.1 Oligoflexus sp. | reverse complement strand
GCTGAAGCCGACGAAAGAAGTCGATGCCCCCGGCGCCGACGAATTCCAGAAATGGGATGCCGAGCAGAAGGCCCAGGGCGCCCGCGGCGAGAATGCCGCCGAGAAAGCCGAGCGCGAGTATAAAGCGCAGATCGAGGCCGAAACCAAGATGAAGGCGGCCGCCGACGCCCAGAAGGCTAAGGACGAAGAAGCCGAGAAGCGCCGCATCCAGGCGGAAGAGGCGAAGGATGAAAAAGAAGCCAAGGAATCCGTGAAGGATATCGAGAAGGAACTGAACCAATACACCTTGCCCGATAGCGAGGACGTGAATTGGAACGGTCTCGGCAACAAGTGATCCGCGTGAACGAATTCAAAATCTGAGCCGACCTTTAACGGAAACGCTCAGGTGTTCTGCTCTAATGCTGTCATTTCCTCAATTCGAGCCCCCTCGGTTTTACCGAGGGGGACCTTTTTTTGGCGAAAAACACTGGGAACCTGCAGGGCTCTCCGCCTTTCTCCCCCTTCGGCCAGACCCCGCCCGGAGGTTGAATTCCAGTGACCGAGCGGCTTTGGAATGGTATTTCAGGGATGGACTTGAAACGAAGGATCTATGACCAAAGCACACATAAGCAAAATTGCTGTTATTGTGGCGCTCTTACTGGGGGCATCACTGGCGGCTTATACCTATTATCACGACAAAGTGATCGAAGAACGGACGCGCGTAGCTAAGCCGACTTACGTTGAAATGACTTCTTTTGTCGCTGTCCTGGAAAACGAAGCGCAGAATAACCACCAGCCTTTGCAGTGCTTTGAGCTCGATGCCTCGTATAACTTCGTCGACCAGTGGGGCAATCCCTTGAAATGCTCGGTCGAAGATCACCAGCTCTTTATCAAATCGGCCGGCGAGGACGGGAAGTTCGATACTTCCGACGACCTGGCCGTCCGCCGCCGCATTCCTTAATCAGTCTTCCTCCGGAGGGAGGATTAGACTTTCATACCCGACCGAGATCACCCACAGCTGATGGATCGCCCGCGTCGCCGCCACGTGCAGCAGCCGGCGATCCTCGGGTTTGTCGATATACACGTCGCGGTTCGCGTCGGGGACGATCACGTAATCGAACTCCAGCCCCTTCACCTCGCTCGCGGGCGAGATATCGATGCCGGCCTTGAACTCGAACTCCCCGTTTTCCACCAGGCGCACTTTGGGAATGTCCTTCAGCAGCTTGTAGAGGCTGAGCGCATATTCGGGCGTCTTGGTGAGGACCGCCACGGACGCGAGCGGCTCGTCGCTGATCAGCTGGCTGAGCGTCTCGGAGAGGAAGACGACCATCTGCCCTTCATTCGGGAACACCGTCCTCGCTACCGGCAGCCCTTCACGCAGCGCGTGCGGCGGTTCCTTCGGCGCGATCTTGCCCAAGACGCCGTGAGCGAAGGCGGCGATCGTCCTCGGCGAACGATAGGTCGTCGTCAGGTAATTCGCATAAACCCGCGGCAAACCCAGGGTGTCGAGCACCCTCTCCCACGACTCGAAGCTGTGCGTAGGATCGATCTGCTGCGCGGCGTCGCCGGCTATAGTGATCGCGGCGTCGTCCTCGAGCGCGCGGCCCAGGCACTTGAGTTCGACGACCGCCAGATCCTGCGCTTCGTCGATCACCATGTGCGCGTATTTCTTGATCTTCACGGCCTGCTGATCCTTCTTGCCCAGTTTGTAGGACTGCAGGTCGAGGAGGACCGCGAAGTCTTCCGGATCGATCGTTCCCGCCAAAGTTTGTTCGGCTTCATCCTCGATCAGGTTCTTGCCGTCGACCGTCTCGAGCGAGTCGGTTTCGTAGCCGCTATAGGCATCCTCGGGTTTCTGCCCGAGCTGGTCCATCACGTGGCTGATCAGATCCTTGACCATGCCGAGGGTGATCATGCCGTTCGAATGGTCGACGAGATGCTGAAGGATATCGAGATTGGTGAAGAGGTCGGCCCGGTCGCCCGTGGTATTGAGATAACGCTTGCGGCGCTCCATGAAGAACTTCTTCACGGCCGCCGTCCGCATCGGTGCGGTCGCCGCGCCTTCGGCCTCGATCTCCTCGAGCAGGTTTCTCTCGGCCAGATCGAAACGCTCGGCCATCGACAGATCGGTCCGATCACGAAGGATTTCGGCCAGCGACGGCGTGCCCGGAAGGAATTTCGCGGCGCTGCGCAGGATCTCTTCCATCTGCCTCCGCACGATCTCCGGGAACAGCTCGAGCAGGAGCGGATGGCGTTTGATGCGGCTCACGTTCGCGGGCACGTAGCTCGCGAGGCGCGGGGGAAGGCTCCTCAGCACGCGACGCGCCTCGACTTCCACCCAATCATCGAAGGTGCGGACTTCCACATCGCCGAGGCCGAGCGAGCCGAGCAGCTTCTTCGAGAGACGGACCAGGCCCTCTTCCGGCACGACCACGAGGATCTTCGACGAAGCGAAGTGCTCGGGGTCCTGGAAACGAAGATAGGCGATGCGATGCAGCGCGATCGTCGTCTTACCGCAGCCCGCGCCGCCGAGCACGAGCAGGGGATCGTCGTAATCCGCGGTGAGCAGGCGGAACTGATCCGGATCGAGCAGCGCGGAGACTTCCGGCGCCGGCGTGTTCGTGAGGCCGAGGCCGCTGTGCAGGGTGCGGTTCGCGGTGCCCGCGCCGCCGGCGAGGCTCGGCGCGAAGCCTTGTTTGTCGAGCACCCAGGTGCCGTCGTCCTTCTTACGGTAGTTGCGGCCGCTCGCGGAGATGCGGAGGAGGTTGCCGTTGAAGATCGTGAGCACGCGGCGCTTGACGACGGTTCCGTGCGCGATGCGCCCCGGGAATTCCTCTTCGTACTCTTCCCCCTCGCGGTAGTTGAAGAAGATGCGCGAGACGGGGGCGTGTTTCCAGTCGATGACGGGAAGCCTGGAATTATGCAGGAAACTCAGGTGCCCGAGCAGCACGTCGCGGCGCTTGCCCTTTTCCTCGAGGCAGAGGTGCGCGAAGTAAGGGGAGCGCGGGTCGGGCAGGGGTTCGTCTTTCCGCCTGCCGAGGATAGCGCGCTGCGTGTTCATCTGGTCGAAGATCGCGGGCAGGTCGGCGCTCTTCGCGGTCGCCGCTTCCTCACGCAGAAGCTCGAGGCGCTGCCCGGCCTCATCAAAGAGAGGGCGACGGCTCTCATGAACCTGTCTAATGGACGCAATGAGCTGGGTACAGATTTCTTCCTCTTCGGCGATAATCTGCCTGTCCTCAGCCGTTAACTCGTTCATAAGGGGATGCTCCTCTTGCTTCGATGCGACTCTCAGCCGTAAAATCAGGGGTCGCAGTCTATCGGAGCGACCTCGAAAGAGCAACCAAAGCGGAGGCTAGGACAGAATGGAAGAGCCAATCACTGTAACCTGTCCTTGGTGCGGCGAGAGCTTCATCACCTTCTTCGACCTCTCCGCCGGCGACCAGAATTACATCGAAGACTGCAACGTCTGCTGCCGCCCCATTCAGCTGCGTTTCACCGTGTCGAAGTTTGGGCGCATAAAAGTACTATCCGACCGCAGCTGACGAGAAGCCGTCTCCTAAATGCGATGGCGTCGTTCTTCGTCGTCGGGCGCTCCTCATGTACCAGCATGTACACTCCCGGCCCCCTCCTCCTCGGGCCTAGCCCTCCCATTTATGAGATGGCTTCTAGTAAGGAGCCGCTTTGATTTCAACACTCACCATAACCATCCTTGCGTGATGGCTGATCGAAAAGGCGGGGGCACCCGCGGCTGAAATCAGGCGCGGGACGCCGCCCGCATCTTTCACGAGCGAGGAGTCGAAACCCTGTTTGCGCAGCAGCTGGGCGAGGATCTCGCGGCCCTTCGCGCTCAATTCATGCGGCGTGGGATCATGCGCGAAGCTTTCGATGATAGTCTCATGCCGCGCCGACTCCGAGGCGCAGACGCTCGCCACATAGTCCGCGCCCGAAAACGATTCGAGCAGCCAACTCTGGTGACCGTGCTCGACCCTCTTCTCGGCCCACTTCACCAGCCAGCGGCTCGGCTTCAGGAAACCGGGATGAAGCTGGCGATAGGCTTTAAAAGCGGCTTCTTTCGCGGACCAGAGCGCCCAGACGTCCTTGGCGCTCTCGGCGATGCGGGGATAGAGGCGGCGCTCCTCGGGATGAAGGATGCGATCGACGAAACGCGGATGCACGGCGCCGTCTCTCGCGATGTCGACGATGTCGTTACCAAGCTGCAGCATAGTAACTCTGCTCAAGCGTTTCGAGCTGGTCGAAGATCTGCATCGTGATATCGCGCTGGGCCTTGCGGCCTTCGTCCACGGTGCATTCGACGACTTTCCAGTCGAGGAAGAGGCGATCGCCCCACTTCGGCCAGAGGCCGTAACCCTTCTGCGCTTTGCCCCGCAGGTAAACGGCGAGGACCAGCGTCTTCGGGTTCGACTGCACGAGCTGGCCGACGCCGTACATCGCCATCTCCCGATCGAGCTTGCCGATGCGGCTGCGGCCGCCCTCGGGGAACACGCAGACGGCTTCGCCGCGGCGGTTGAGGTAGGAGATCTTCTCCCAGACCATGCGTTTCGCGGCGAACGATCCCGCGCGTTCGAGGTACACGCATTTCGCGAGATAACAGATGCCGCGCATGATGAAGTTGCGGCCGAAGTTCGCGAGCTCGGGCACGTTCCAGGGGAAGTAGGCGAACTTCAGCATCAGCGTGCGGAAATCGAAGAGCAGCCAGGTGAGGAGCAGGGAATCGATCATCGTGAGGTGGTTCGAGCAGATGAGGAGCGGGCGCTTGGGGAACTCCTGCATGAGGTCGCGCAGGCGGCGGCGCACGATCCGGCGATTCGAACAGCGATAGGCGAGTCCGATCTTCAGGAAAAGGATCAGGAGGGGGCCAAACCAAATGAGGTTGATGTGCCCCACCATCTTCTGGATCCACAAAGCCCGGCGCTGTTTTCTATCGAAGGACACTTATAATCAATTCTTCAAAGCCTTAACCAAAGATACCGCGTCCCCCACGGTCGCGATACGATCGGCGTCGTCATCACTGATCTCGACGTCGAAGGTGTCTTCGAAGTCGAGTACGATATCCACGAGGCGCGCGGAGTTCACCTTGAGGTCGTTCAAGATGTGCGTCTCGGGGCGGATCGCCTTGAGGGCGTCGATGTCCTTGGCGTGTTTCGCGACTATGCGAACGACGTTGTTATAGATGTCTTCCTGATTCATGGGTTAATCACTCCACTTTCTAAAGATGATGCAACTGTTGACATCGCCGAAACCAAAGCTCGCCTTGGCGGCTATCGTCAAAGGAACCTCGCGGGCCTCCCGCGGCACATGCGGCGCGAAGTCTTTGATATCGGGATGGAAGTCTTCGCAGTTCTTTGACGCATGGATAAATCCATAATGCAGTTGTAGGACGGTTGCAACTGCTTCAATCGCTCCTGCCGCCCCGAGGCTATGGCCGATGAGCGATTTTGTCGCGTTAAGCCATGGGAAATGACCCGGTTTGCGGTTGAGCGCGATCGCCCAGTTCTGCACTTCCAAAGGATCGGCGATCGTCGCGGTCAAATGACCGTTGATCAGATCGATAGCCTGAGGGTCAATTCTGGCCTCCAAAACGGCCTGACGAATGCAGCGTTGAACGCCCGGCGAACTCGGCATCGTCATCGTTCCGCCGGCCCGCATACCGCCGCAATTCAAGGCCGTACCGAGGACTTCCGCATAGATCCTGGCCCCGCGTTTGCGCGCCGTCTCCAGGTCCTCGAGCACCAGGACGCCCGCGCCGGCCGCCGGCACGAAACCATTCGCGCTCTCGCTCAAAGGCCGCGACGCGCGCTCGGGCTCATCATTGAATTTGCGGCTCAGGATCTTCATCGAATCGAAACCGGCCCAGATATGAGGATCCGAGCCTTCGGTCCCGCCGACGAGCATACGGTCGGCCAAACCCATGGCAATGCGCTGGCGGCCCATAATCAAAGCTTCAGAGCCCGTATTGCAGGCCGAGCTGTTGCTGAAAACTTGATTACCGAGTCCGAGTATACCTGCGATGCGAGCCGCCGAACCGCTGCCCATGATCTGCTCGATCACGGTCGAGCCGAGGCGTTTCACCTTCTTCTCGGCGACGCCGGGATAAAGCCTCTTGGCGAAGGTATCCATGCCGCCGATGCCGGTGCCGATGATGGCGCCGGTCTCGTCGAGCGGCGCGTCGGGCGAGGCGACGCTGAGGCCGGCGTCCTTAAACGCTTCGAGCGCGGCCAGCGTCGCATAACTCATGCATTCGTTGGTCGCGAGGCGGAGATCCGCGGGGATGGGGGCGAGGTCTTCGGCGCTGATCTCGGGGATAGCCGCGACCTGGCAGGCAAAACCGAGTTCGGCGAGCTCCTCGCGGAAGGCGAGGCCCGATTTCCCGGCTTTCAAAGCCGCAAGGAACCGCGGTACGTCGCTGCCGTTCGGAGCGACCACGCCCAGGCCGGTGATGACCACGCGCCGCATCATGCCTTTCGCACTCCCATGCCGGTGAGTTTGCCCTGCGCGACGATGCTGCCGTCCTCACGGCTCATGGTGACGTCGCAGACGATCTTGCCCATTTTAAACAGAACTTTTTCCGAGCGGACAGTGACTTTCTCTCCGGGCCTGACCGGCAGCTTGAAATCAACGTCCGCCGATTGGAAGAAGGTGGTCCGTTCGCCTGGATCGCGCCCGGCATCGTAGTAGAGATGGATCGCCAGCGCGACGAGGCCGATCTGCGCCATGCATTCAAGCAGGATGACGCCTGGCGTGATAGGGTTGCCGGGGAAGTGGCCCTCGTAGAAATATTCGTCGGGGCGGAACGTATAGGTGCCGACTATGGAGTTCGGCTTGAGCTCGATGATGTCATCAATATAACGGAAAGGCGTCTGCTGCGGCACGATCTGCAGGATCTGCGAGACCTTTTCCGCCAAACTCCAATACTGATAACTCACAAGTGCCTCCGAAGTCGTCATAATAAAAACCCACCCTCAGTTTCGGATTGCTTCGCCGCCGTCGACGCGAATCAATGAGCCATTGATCCAGGCCGCTTCCTTAAGGCTCAAAAGATAAACGACGTTCGCGACGTCTTCCGGCGTCGTCAAACGTTGGAAAGGATTCCGGGCTACGGCCCTGCTCTTCAATTCCTCGTTCCCGGGGATAAGGCGCAGGGCGGGAGTATCGGTGACTCCCGGTTGCAGGACGTTGCAGCGGATGCCGTGGCTCGCGAACTCCGTGGCGATGGAGCGCATCACGGCCTCGAGCGCGGCTTTCGCGGCGGAAACGGCCGCGTAACCGGGCCAGGCGATCTTATTGCCTTCCGAAGTCAAACCCAAGACCCGCGTATCCGCCGCCAGGAGTTTGCGCTGGTGCAGGTCCTGGACCCAGAACATCAGGCTGGTGCCCATGTTATAAATCGTCTGTGCGTAATCATCCTCGTCCAGTATGGATGTCTCTTCGTGCGTGGAGCGAGGGGCGGCCGGCTTAAGATTGCCGCGGGCGATGGAGTGGAGGAATAAACTGATCCTCCCGCCCTTGAGGATGTCCGTGATCGAGTCCAGCAATTGCCGGCGGGAGTCGCGATCGAGCGCGTCGCTGTTCATCGCGTGAAATTGGATGCCGAACGAACGGATCTCCGCGAAGTCCTCTTCCACCTTGGCCATCGCGCTGCGTTTGTCGCGATGGACGACGATGAGGTTCAGGCCGTGCGACGCCAGCTTTTTTGCGGTCGCGAGCCCTATGCCGCTCGATCCGCCGAGGATAAGGCCCCAAGAGCTGTTATGAGGCGCGACCGACACGTGTGATAAACCCCATGATGTGGAAGATAGCCCTCAAATATGTACACTCTCGGGCCTTCCACTGTCCACCCTTAATACCTGGAGAAGCATGGCGCTCAGGGCATTCGGAGAATTATGAAGGGAAAAGGGCGCTGATCGATCGGTTGTTGTGGATAGCCGAGATCGCCTCGGCGAACATCGGGGCGACCGTGACCGTTTTTACCTTGGAACAGAGCGGCTCAAAGCGATATTCCACCGTGTCAGTCACGATGATTTCCTTGATTACGCTGTCCTGGAGCTTGGTTTGGGCGCCTTTCGTGAGCACCCCGTGGGTCGCGGCCGCATAGATATCGAGCGCGCCTTGCGCCTTGGCGGCCTGGGCCATCGAAATCAGCGAACCGCCGGTGAAAATGATGTCGTCGACTATCAATACGTTTTTATCCTTAACGTCGCCGACGATGTTCCAGACCTGGGCGTTTTCCGTATGGTCCTTGCGGATCTTGTTGCCGATCACCACGGGCAGGCCGAGCGCCTGGCCGTAGCGGAAGGCGTTCTTGCCGAAGCCGACGTCGGCGGAAGCCACCACCCAGCTGTCTTTATCGATATTCTTGAAGTAGGACGTGATAGCCGGCAGGCCGTAGAGGTGATCCACGGGCTTGCGGAAGAAGCCCTGGATCTGCGGGCTGTGGAGATCCATCGTCAGGACGCGGTCGGCGCCGGCCGCCTCGAGCGCATCGAAACACACGCGGGCGCGGATGGAGACGCGCGGCTCGTCTTTCTTGTCCCCTTTCGCGTAACTGAAGAAGGGGATCACGGCCGTGACCTGCGCGGCGGAGGCGAGCTTCAACGCGTCGACCCAGAAGAGCAGTTCCATGAAGTTGCGATCGACCGGGAAATTCACGCCCTGGATGATGTAGGCGTCCTTGCCGCGCACGTTCTCGAGGATGCGGACGAAGGTGTTGCCCTCGCTGAAGGTGATCACTTCGGAAGCCGTGGGTTTGACGTTCAGGTGCTTGCAGATGGCCTCGCCGAGCCCGGGATTCGCGCTACCGATGATGACGGCGATGTCTTTGGAATGATGAACGTGCAGCATGAGGGATCTCCGCAAACGAGGGGCGATCCCCTGAGGCTACCAGTTCAAAAGTTTGAAGCCTACATCGAATTGCAGGGAGTCGACGCGCTTCACCCGGTATTTCAGCCGGAAATCGTCGTCGGGATTGAGGCGGTCATAATCGAGGCCGAGCTCGACGCGCGCGTAGTCAGCGCTGTAGATCTGGTAGCTGAAGCCGAACTGCTGTTCGGTGACGTAATAACGGTAGGGCCGGCCTTCCTCTTCCTTCCTATCGTAAGTACGCAGTTCTCCAGCTCCGCCGGCCACCCACCAGGTGGTCTTCTCGAAGCTGTAGCCGAGCACCGCCATGAGGTTGTTATTGTCGACGTCGGCGCTGAGGCGACTGTTTTTGTGTATGCGGAGCGCGGTGACGTCGGCGGCCAGGAAAATATGCGTCTCATCGAGCTCATACCCGAAACGGGCCCGCCCGCCGAAAGCGTAGGTGCTGGAATTCGAGCTGCCGGAGCCGGAAAGATAACTGTAGGAAGGTCCGCCACGACCGGTGGCGAAGGGCAGGGCGAAAGCTGAAGACGCTTCCACGGCTAGGATAAGAGAATAGCCGAGGAAGCGACGCCTCATTACTTGCTGGTACCGGGTTCGAGGATCGCGGTCGCGATCGGGCCCGGGACTTTATGCGATTTGTGGGCGACGGTCACCGTCGTGATCACGCGATCCACCAGATCGTGCGCCCTTTGGGGGTTGTCGCGTTCGCGACCTTTGAGGCGGACCACGACTTTCACCTTGTCGCCGCGGGTCAGGAACTTCTCGATCGCGTTGACCTTGGTCGAGAGATCGTGATCGGTGATGTTGGCTTTGAGCTGAATTTCCTTGAGATCGGAAGTCTGGCGGTTGGCCTTCTGCTTCTTTTTCTTCTCGTATTGAAGCTTCTTAAAGTCTTCGATGCGAACTACCGGCGGAATGGCCTCAGGCGCACTCACAAGTACAAGATTCAGTCCTTCTTCTTCCGCGAGTCGCAAAGCTTCCGAAGCCAGAACTATGTCATTTCGGCCTTCGCCCACGAGACGGACTTCTTTCATGGTTCTAATGTCAGAACGTTCTAAAACTTTCAAAAAGAGCTCTCTCCTAAAAATTCGGATCTCTTGGCAGATCAGGCTCGAGTGAGCGCTGAGGGTCCGAGTGACAGAATATAGCGAGCCAGTCCTGAGGCAGCAATCAAAAAAGCGACAGATAAGACGCCTATAACGGGGCTGGACCCGGATTTTAAGTATGACACAAGCCGAGTTCGAGAGACCATGAAACTCTTTTTACGCCCAAAGCCGGGAG
>JASLCY010000119.1 GCA_030151925.1 Oligoflexus sp. | reverse complement strand
AAACTCCCCTGCAGGAAAACGTAAGCTGCCATCAACGTATAGGAACCATGGTCCCACGCGTATTTTCCCGCCAGGGCCAGGAGCGCGATCATCAGAAGATCAAAGGCCAGATGCGCCCAGGACCGGAGCGAGTCCGGCTTGAGGCACTCTTCGGGTATGGCCAGCAAAACATTTCTCAGCGACTTTTGCAGCTCGCGTTTGTCGTCGACCTCAAAGATGTCTCGCGTGATCTTCATCTTCAAAGGCCCATGCTCTCGGGATCTGGCTGTGCTCATCCTTTAAGATACCTCCGAAATCGCGTTGACGGCCAGCGGCTCGCGGCCTCGTAAATTGTTCTTTTCTTCGAGTTTGGACCGTTCATGCCGCCGCCATAGATAGCGGATGTTGCCGACCGCGATGCGAAGCAGATGGTCGGGACGGAGAAAGATCAGGGGCGACTCGACCTTGTGCAGGAGACCCAGGGATATCCGGTTAAGCTTTTGGTCGGTGACCGTGGCGTTCCCGATGAAATCAAGCATCCTATGCACGGCTCGATAGAAGCGGTTGGGCGAGGCGCGGGTCGAGCGCATCTCATCAATCTTCACCATGCTCCAGGGGCCGGCAAGGGTTTGGTCGATGGACTTCTGCACCTTATGCGTTCGCAAGGCGCCGGGCGCCCCGAGAGCCTTCGCCAGAATATCGACTTGCTCGAGGCAAATGGTCAGGCCCTGGCCGTAGACGGGATTAAGGCGACAGACGGCGTCGCCGATCACCACCAGGTTGTCGATCCAACTCTTGGCTTCGCCGTACCGAATGCGATGGTTGTGAAGCTTCGAGAAAACGTGGATTGCCCCTAGCGTCTTACCGCGGATGAAGGGATGCTCCTTCAACTGCTCGAAAGGTTTGGCGATCTTGCCGTGATAGTCGACCGAGGTGAATATAACCCGGTTGCCTTCGGCATAAGAAGCATAATAGCCCAAAGGCGCATCCTGGGAATTCGCCTGGCGATAGTGCTGGAGGATGCCGTCAGCGCCGAAATCATGGTCGACGACAGTGGTCGCGTAGCGGAGGGTATTCTCGATGCGGTCTTCCGGAATCTTGCCGACATGGACTTCTAACGCTTCCCTGAGCTGCGAGGTGCGACCCCGCGCTTCGATGCAGAGATCGAATCCTTCGATCCGTTCGCCGTTCTTGAGGCCTATCGCCCGAGCGCGGCCGTCCTCGAACTCGATATGAGTGACGAGCGCCGCTACCACCTCGACATTATTCAAGGCGTCAATGCGTTCGCGGAGCAGGCGCTCGACCAGCTTGCGGCTGAAGAGCAGCGACCTGAGGCCTGACCGATAATGTGGAGCCGTGCCGCCTGAACCGCTCCAAACCGTGTTTTCCGCCCAGTCGGCCTCACGCGCGCCCTGCGCTTCGAGATCTTTCAGGAGGCCCGGGACGAGCTTGTCGAGTATCCTCTGCCCATGCTTCAGCATGATATGCACATGATGCGATTGGGGAGTGCCGGCGTAGCCTGAAGCTTCCGCATCGGGATAACGTTCGAGGACCGTCACCCTCGCGGCGAATCGCGCGCTGACGAGAGCCGCTATCGAACCCGAAAAACCACCTCCGCAGATGACGATATGCTGGTACTTCATGCGTGACCTCCGACGCTGGACGAGGGTCGGCTCGCTTCGCCGCTGATGAACTTCAGCTGATAGAACTCGTAGTCCCGGTCGAGCCTTTTTTCATAGAAGCCGTTGAAGAGATCACGAAAGAAACGGCTTTGCGGATAGAAGTTGTAGGTCAAACCCTCGGGCATTCGGCTGCGCAGATAGGCGTTGGCCCGCTTCAGATCGTACCACGCGATGCGGGGATTGAGGTGATGGGGGATGTGGTAGCCGTTGTTCATCATGAAGAGGTTGATGAAAGGGCCGAAGTCGCGGTCGGTCGTCGCCATGATGGTATTGAAGACGTTGTGATGCTTCTCGCTGAAAAACACCGAATCCTCGTGAGCATGGTGCATGAAGGTGATCGCGAGTATAGCGTTGCCGCCCGTCAAGACCGGCAGGAGATAGAGGAACGTGAATTGCAGCGGAAAAAGACCTGCTAGCGCGACGTTGACTGTTGCGAACAGGACGAAGACCGCCAGGCTCTTCTTCTCGAACTTCCCCCCGCTCCGAAACGGCAGGAGCCAGCTGTTATAATCACCGTAGCCGATGAACAGCGGCCAGGACGAGAGATACCAGAGTATTTTGGATTTATCGTAGAGCCGGCCCATCAATCGGTAGAGCTTGTCTTCGTCGAGAATCCTCTTCTGGCCCGAGAGGGAGACGGGAGCCCCGGCTTCCGGCGCGTCGACGTTCCCGATAAAACGATGGTGCAGTCGATGCGCCCGTTGAAAGCTATAGAAGTTGATGTAGCTGACGAGCGCGCTGAGCACGCCGAGGGCATCGTTCAATTTCCTCGATTTGATTTGGTTATGGCTCAACTCGTGCGAATGGATCATGAAACCGGCGATCAGGAAACCCTGGGCGTAGACATAGGCGGGAAAAGCCGCGAGACCGAGCCACACGCTCAACGCGAAGCACTGCTTGATGGCGACCAGGAAGGCGGTGAACCCGAGGCAGTGCACCGCGAACCGCAAGACGTGACGATAGGCGCGGTTGTTGCGGGCCAGCTCCATCATATATTCAGAGCGCATCATCTCGATTGAGAATTTTTCGTAGGCCGCTTTGCGTATCAGCATCTTCTGCAGGTCCTGCGTCTCCTCCTGCGCCGCAGGCTGTCCCATGACCGGGGACGACTCTCGAGGGGAGATGCAGAAGGCGCGGGCTGGGGTTTTCATAAGGCCTCTCGATCCGTTTGCAGAATGTAAGCACTGTCAACATTCGCTGTATAAGAGGTGCGTCAAAAAAGATCAAGCACTTTCGTTTCAAGGCCGGGGATGGGGTCTTGAAAGCTATCTAAGAGCCTGATAGTTTTGGATAAAACATTAAGGATTTAAACATGAGTGACCGTCAAACCATTTCCATCGGCGCTCGTCGGATCCAGGCTGACGGCCAGACGCTGCAAATCCTCGAAGCCGGGGCCGGACAGCCGCGGCTCGTCCTAATGGTTCACGGTTTCCCTTGTTATGCCGGCATGTGGGCGAAATACCTCGGGGCCTTGGGCGGAGATTATCACACGGTCGCCCTCGATCTGCGCGGCTATAACCTCAGCAGCAAACCGCGCTCGATCAAGGCCTATCGCCTGCACGCCCTGAGCGATGATCTGCTCGAGCTCGTGAGGGCCTTAGGCCACCAGGAAGCCTACCTCGTGGCCCATGATTGGGGCGGGATCATCGCGTGGGACGCGATCAGCCGCTATCCTCAGACCTTTACCAAAGCGGTTATCATGAACGCGCCGCATCCCCAAATCTACGCGAAGCTCTACGTATCCGATCCCGATCAGATGAAGAAAGGGCGGTATACGCATATGTTTCGCAGGTTCTGGGCGCCTTGGGCGCTTAGGATGGGCAGGTTTAAGCTGCTCAGGGAAGGCATGTTCCAGGCCAGCCTCGTCCCGTTCACGGACGATGAGCAGGAGGGCTATATAAAAGCATGGCGCCGCGGGCTCAAATATCCTCTGGCCTATTACCAAGCGAACCTACCGCAGATGGAGGATTTCAAGGCCCTGCCGCCGACCGACGTCCCGACGCTGGTCGCGTGGGGCGAGCAGGATGCGAACCTCTCCCTCAATAACCTCGCGGGTCTCGACGCTTGGGTGAGGAATCTCGAGATCAAGCGTTATCCCGATGCCACCCATTGGCTCCCGCATGAAAAGGCGAGCGAGCTGATTCAGGATATACGCGAGTTCTTCGCCCGGTCATCGCCTCAATCCTCGAGGCGCTGAGGATCCGGCGAGTTCTCCTGCGAGTAATGCTCGACGCCTATATGGATCATGGGGCGGCCGCGGGATACGCGCCAGGCATTGGTATCGCGCAGCGAATATACGCAGCCGCAGTATTCCTGCTTATAGAAGTTCTCCCGTTTGGCGATCTCATACATGCGCGCGGCGCCACCGTTCTTGCGCCAGTTGAAGGTCCAGTATTCAAGCCCGGGATAACGGCTGGCGGCTTTCACCCCGCAGTTGTTGATCTGATCCATATCCTTCCAGCGCGAGATGCCCAGGCAGCTCGTGAAGATCGTGAAGCCGTGCTCATGGGCGTATTCCGCGGTCTTCTCGAAACGCATGTCGAAGCAGGCCGAGCAGCGTATGCCTTTTTCCGGCTCGTGCTCCATGCCTTGGGTGCGTTCGAACCAGTTATCCACGTCATAATCAGCATCGATAAAAGGTATCCCCATCTTCTCCGCAAAACGGATGTTCTCCTCCTTGCGCAGCAGGTATTCCTTTTTAGGGTGGATGTTAGGGTTGTAGAAATACACGGTTATATCAAGGCCCTGCTTGTGCATCGTTTCGATGACCTCACCGGAGCAGGGCGCGCAGCACGAGTGAAGTAGGACTTTTTTATCGGTCATATGTGTTCCTTTTGTCATGCCAAAATACGGAATTGCAATCAGACTCGCATTTTATAATTATCGTTCCTGTAACTCCGTGTTTGCTCAGTGAAGCGTGGTGAAATTCCACCGCTGTCCCGCAACTGTAAGGCCTTTGGTAAGGCCGAGCCAGATCCTGCCAAACACTCCTTTCAACTCCCGAGGAGGAAATTATGTTCAGCCTGTACACTCATACCTAGCTTTTTCAAGCGTATTCCGCTTGGGAATCGTTAGTTCTTCTTCCTCGCTCAGCGGGGTTTTGCGGCTATTTGCCTGTCTTTTCCGATAGGCAAGCGCGGTGGATCCCTTTGCCTTTTTTCCCAAGGAGTTCCTATTTATGACCCAGAAAGTAGCCCTTTTCATCAATGGCGAGTTCGCAGCTTCCCAAACCAAGGATTATCGGGACGTCGTCGATCCTTCGAACCAGGAGGTGATCGCGCAGGTCCCTTTCGCGACCCACGCTGAGGTAGAGGCGGCCGTCGCCTCGGCAAAGACGGCGTTTAAAACGTGGAAAGACATTCCCGTACCTGAACGCGCCCGCTACTTCCTCAAATACCAGCAGCTCCTCAAGGACCATCAGAAGGAATTGGCGGAAATCCTCGCGCGCGAGAACGGCAAGACCTTCCAGGACGCGATGGGCGACGTGTGGCGCGGGATCGAGATCGTGGAGCACGCCTGCACGATCCCCAGCCTGATGATGGGGGAAACCGTCGAGAACGTGGCGCGCGGCATCGATACCTATTCGAACATCCAACCGCTCGGCGTTTGCCTCGGCATCACGCCTTTCAACTTCCCGGCGATGATCCCTCTTTGGATGTTCCCGATGGCGGTCGCTTGCGGCAACACCTTCGTGCTGAAACCTTCGGAGCAGGATCCCATGACGCCGATGCGCCTCGCGGAGCTGTTCCATGAGGCCGGTTTCCCGAAAGGCGTCTTGAACGTCGTTCACGGCGGCAAGGATCAGGTGAACCAGCTCCTCACGCATCGGGATATCAAAGCCGTGTCCTTCGTCGGCTCCGTGCCCGTCGCCAAACACGTCTACACCACAGGCACTCAGCATTTCAAACGCGTCCAGGCTTTCGGCGGCGCGAAAAACCATATGGTCGTAATGCCCGATGCCTCGAAGGAGCAGGTGCTCTCCGCGCTCGTCGGAGCCTCGGTCGGCGCCGCGGGACAGCGTTGCATGGCCATCAGCGTCGCGGTACTGGTCGGAGCGGCGAAAGAATGGGTGAATGAGATCCGGGACGAGCTTGCCAAGGTGAGCCCGGGCCACTGGAAAGATGAGAAAGCCGGATTTGGTCCCCTCATCAGCCCGGCCGCGAAGGATCGCGTGCTCGGCCTGATCCAGAAGGGCAAGACCGAAGGCGCGCGTCTTCTCCTCG
>JASLCY010000114.1 GCA_030151925.1 Oligoflexus sp. | reverse complement strand
CAAAAGACCCTGCCGAACCTCTCGATGCCTTTCATCGTGCAGCCGAACGCCGGTCTGCCGAAGGAAGTCGACGGCCGCACGCTCTATATGTGCACGCCCGAGTACATGGCCGAATTCTGCAAGCACTTCCTGCAGGCCGGCGTCCTCTTCGTCGGCGGCTGCTGCGGGACCTCTCCCGAGCACATCCGGGCGATGTCGCAGGCGTTCCGCCATCAAAGGGCGATGCGCCTCAACGAAGAGATCACGCAGGGCCACAGGATAGAAGTCCGGACCTACGAGGATAACGGCGCGAAACCCGCGGTAACCTGCACGCCGGTGCCGCTCGCCGAGAAATCCGCCTGGAGCCGCAAGATCGCCCAGGGCGAAGTCGTGACGAGCGTGGAGCTGCTTCCGCCCGCCGGCGTCGTGCCGACGAAGATCCTCGAGAGCTCGGCGAAGCTCAAGACCTCCGGCGTCGATGCGATCAATATCCCGGACGGCCCCCGGGCCAGCGCGCGCATGAGCGCGATCCTCACGGCGGTGATGATCGAGCAGCAGGCCGGCATCGAAACCGTCCTGCATTACACGTGCCGCGACCGCAACCTGCTCGGCATGCAATCCGATATGCTCGGCGCGCATGCGATCGGCCTCCGGAACGTGCTGCTCGTCACCGGCGATCCGCCGAAGATGGGCAGCTATCCGAACGCCACCGGCGTCTTCGATATCGATGCGATCGGCCTCACCAATATGGTGAAGCGTTTGAACGGCGGCGTCGATCTCGGTTCGCGGCCCATCGGCGAACCCACGGCGCTCTCCATCGGCGTCGGCGTGAATCCCGTGCACGCGGATTTCGAATACGAGATGAAGCGTTTCGCCTACAAGGTCGAGGCGGGCGCGGAGTGGGCCATCACGCAGCCGGTGTTCGACCTCAAGGCGCTCTATCGTTTCCTCGATTACATCCATAAGCACGATATCAAGATCCCCATCATCGCCGGCATCTGGCCGCCCATGAGCTTCCGGAACGCGCAGTTCATGAACAACGAGGTCCCGGGCGTCTCCATCCCGGACGAGGTGATGAAACGCATGGCCGAACCCACGACGCCGGAAGACGCGCGTAAGGTCGGTGTGGATATCGCGCGCGGCATGGTCGCGCAGCTCGGGACCGACGTCCAGGGCTTCCAGGTTTCGGCACCGTTCGGTCGTTCGGAGCTCGCCCTCGAGGTCCTTTCCGGGGTGAAGCGCTAAAGTCTAAGTTCCCTTCTTCAAAGCGGATGCGGCCGGATTTGGGATAACACCAAGTCCGGCCGCTTATCTTTATCCCGTTGTTTCCGATAGGGAAAGTCGGACTCATGGGAGTGTCATCTTTTATGGAAAACTTCAAAAAGGCTTTGAAGCAGGCGATCACGGAAAAGGCCGATGCGGTTCTGATCGAAGACGGTCAAGCCCCGCAGCTCCTGTCGGCGATGGGGCAGAAAAGTCTCCAGAACCTTCCCGTCATGACGACCGCTGACGTTCAAACTTTGATGGAAGGCCTCTTGTCGAACGGTGAAAACCTCACCGATCGGGCCCGGGAAGGCGTGCTGGCAATCGTGAACTTCGGCGAGCTGAAGCTGATCGGGCACGATCATGTTCCTCTCCGCCTCTATGCGTTCATCCCCCCGCACGGCGATGAGATGTATCAGAAGATTCGCCAGGAGATCATCAACCTCTCGGTTCCGCCCATGAATCCCATGCTGAAGCAGACCGTGGTGAGCGCCGACGCCGATCCGTTCATGGCGCAAGCGTTCGCGCCCGCGAGCACGAATACCGAGCCCGAGATCAAACGCCATCAGCCGACCGAGGTCGCGAGCGGCCACGGGTATTTCTCGCTGGCCGGCAAGGGCGAGTTCGCGCCGAATCCGAACGAGGCCAGCTTCCTCGGGCTCGGCGGCAGCGACCTCTCGCTGCCGTCGGCGATGCCGCGCGGCGTTCCTCCCGATACGCAGGAGGAGGATTATCATTATCTTTCGCATAAGGGCGCGCCCGATTCCGCGCTCTCGATCCATGCCTACGTCCCCGGCCAGGATCTGGACGCTCCGGCCCTGGATCAACACGGGCAGCCGCAGGCGATGATGCCGATGCAGCAAATGCAGCAGGCTTATCAACCGCCTATGCCGGCGGCCCAGGCGGCGGTCGATCAGAAGATCCATTTCGGTGCGCATATCCCGGGCGAGACGATCGACAGGAACGGCCAGGCCTTCCCTATCGATGCCGTCCTGCACGAGATGATCAAACTCAAGGCGTCCGACCTCCACCTCACGCCGGGCGAAGTGATGTGCATGCGCATCGACGGCGATATCGCGCGCGTGGGCAAGGACATCATGCAGGACGATATGATGGAGAAGCTCCTGCTGCCCATCATACCGCCTCGCAACAAGGAGGAGTTCCTCAAGGTCAGCGATACCGACTTCGCTTACGAGGTGCCCGGCCTGGCCCGTTTCCGCGTGAACATGTATCGCGACCGCATGGGCGTCGGTGCGGTTCTCCGCCAGATTCCTGAAAAGATACTTTCGGCCGATCAACTCGGCCTGCCGCCTGCGGTCCGTAAGTTCTGCGAACTGCAGAAAGGCCTCGTCGTCGTCACCGGGCCGACCGGCTCGGGTAAGTCGACCACGCTCGCGGGCATGGTGGACTTGATCAACGAGACTCGTCACGACCACATCCTGACGATCGAGGATCCTATCGAATTCGTGCACCAGCAGAAGAACTGCCTCTTGAACCAACGCGAAGTGCATCGGCATACGCAATCCTTCTCGCGGGCGCTGCGCGCGGCCCTGCGCGAGGACCCGGACATCATCCTGATCGGTGAGATGCGCGACCTCGAGACTGTTGAGATCGCGATAGAAACGGCGGAAACCGGCCACTTGGTGTTCGGGACGCTGCACACCAACACCGCGATCTCCACGGTCGACCGTTTGATCGACCAGTTCCCCGCGGACCAGCAGGCGCAGATCCGGGTGATGCTCTCGGAATCGCTCAAAGGCGTGGTCGCCCAGACCCTCGTGAAGAAGAAGGGCGGCGGCCGCGTGGCCGCGCTCGAGATCCTCGTGGTCGATAAAGCGGTCGCGGCGCTGATCCGGGAAGGCAATACGCACATGATGGGCAACCACATGCAGACGCAGAAATCGAAGGGCAATATCCTGCTCAACGATT
The DNA here is from genome assembly GCA_030151925.1 of Oligoflexus sp. GTDB lineage: Bacteria > Bdellovibrionota_B > Oligoflexia > Oligoflexales > Oligoflexaceae > Oligoflexus. Next base: position 3,227 of record JASLCY010000114.1, on the reverse strand, counting down.
CCCTGCTGAACCTCGTGGTGAAGGGCGTGGTCGAAGCGAAGGACGCCTACGCGAAGTCGATCGAGAAAGAAGCCTTTGCCGCCATGCTGCAGGCGAAGGGCATCGCGCTCGATCTCCCGAAGGCTTCCTGATCCCTCAAGGCGCGAGCCTCGGATTGAAGCGTTTCGCCAGCAGATCCGAGCTCGATTCTCCCGCCATCGCCTCCGCCAGCAGTTTCGCGCTGCCGTGCGCCCACGAGAAGCCGTGCCCGGTGAAGCCCGAGACGGTGAAGATCCGCTGGCTGTCCGTAGGGCCTATGAAAGGGAAGCCGGTCTTCGACGCGGCCATGATCCCCGACCATGAGTATTCCCATTCGATCGAGCCCAGTTCGCGATAATGCTTCGCGGCGAAGGCCTTGAGCCCGTCCTCGACCAGGGGATTGGGCGTGATGTCGTAGGTCCCGGTCTCGCCGCCCTCGGTATGGTTCCGCCAGCCGCCGAGCATCAGCCTGTTGTCGCTCGTGGCGATCGCGTATTCGTAACCGTGATCGAAGCTGTGCGGGTAACTCACCGGCAGGGGTTTTCGCAGCGGCTTCGAGCAGATGATCTGCCCGCGGAACGGTTCGACCAGCCTGTGTTTGGCGAAAAAATCGGAGAGGAGCGGTGAATAGGCGTTGGCGGCGATCACCGCGGCTTCGTAACGAAGCGTGCCGGATCCCGCCGTCGTGATTTCGACCTGGCCGCCGCGTTCCTCGACGGACTTGACCTGGACGTCGCTGTGATAATGGAGGCCTTTCTTCAGGCAGATCTCCAGCAGGGCATTGCGGAATTTCGTGGGATGCGCCTGCGCGGAGCCGTCTTCGTAGCGAGCGCCGAAGACGTCGCGGAAACCGAGGGCTTCCAGCTTTTCTCGCGGTACGTAATCGCTCTGGAAACCGAAGCCGTGCAGGTAATCGATCGATCTCTTGATCTCCTGGTCCTCGCTCTCGTCGATCGCGATGACGAGATAGCCGTCCTGCTTGTATTCGACCTCGAGTTTCTCGCGGCGGACCGTCTCGCGCACTTCGTGGCAAATATCGATCGAGAGGGCCCAGAGTTCACGCGCGACCTTCTCGCCGTGGATGGCGACGAGCGCCTGCATCGATTCCACGGTCCCGTAGAGGATGTGGCCGCAGTTGCGGAAGCTCGCGGCGTCCTGCGCCTTGTAATCGACCAGAGCGATGTTGGTGTAACCCTTCTGCTGCAGCCAATAAGCGGCCGAGACCCCGGCGAGGCCCGAGCCTATGATGCAGATCTCGCCTTCACGCGGCGGCGGGGTTTTGAGCCCTTCGATCAAGGGCACGTCGAGCCAGTAGGGATGAGTCATGGCGCTGTTGATCCTGTTTCGGAAGGTGGAGACGAGGGCTCGCCTGCGGGAGCCGGGGCCGCTTGAGCGGCGGAAGGCGCGGACGGGGATTCGGCCTTGCCTGCGCGAGCAGGAGGCGCGGCTGCGTTTGCAGAGGCGTCCGTGGAAGGCGCGGCATCGCCGGCCGACGTGCTCGCCGGCGTTGATGCGGCTTCGCCCGCCGGCGCGCTAGCCGACGTTGATGCGGCTTCGCCCGCCGGCGCAGTCTCGTCATCACCCTCGTCGTCATCGTTTTTATTCGTGTCGTCGGCAGCCGTGACCTCGCGGAGCTTCGCCGCTATCTCCTCGCTAGTGGGCAGAGCGGAGGTCGCGCTCCCATCCTTTTTTCCCTGGGCCGCATACTGCTCGACCAGATGCACCGCTGTCGCGACCCGCCGCTCGTTACGCAGGAAACCGCGGGTGCGCGTCTTGGGATTGTTCTTCTTGGGGCTCGGCAGGCTGGCGGCGAGCTGCACGGCTTCGGCCGTGGAGAGGTTGACCGCCGATTTATGGAAATACGTTTCGGCGGCGGCTTCGATCCCGTAGACGCCGAGGCCGAACTCGGCGATGTTCAGGTAAGCGTGGAGGATCTGCTGCTTGTTCAGCCTCGCCTCGAGCATATAAGTGAGGAGGATCTCGTGCCACTTGCGCAGCGGGCTGCGCGACAACGAGAGGAAGAGGTTCTTCGCCGTCTGCTGGCTGATCGTGCTGGCCCCGCGAACCACGCGGCCCTTCTGCCAATTGTATTTCGCGGCCGCCTCGATCGCGTCCCAATCGAAGCCGTTGTGCTCGTAGAAACGCGAATCCTCCGCGTAGATGAACACCTTGGAGACGCTCTTCGGGATAGCCTGCGCGATGGGCTTCCACTTCAGCGGCGGAAGCTTGGGATCATCCTCGCGTTTCGCGAGGTAGTCCTTGATCAGGGCCGATTGCGGGATCTTGCCGGCCTGCATGTCGCTCCAGGGCGGGACGAACCAGTTCCAGGCCACATAGCAGAGTTCGAAGCACAGGATGAAGCCGATGATCGCCAAAGGGATCTTCAACCAGAGGCGACGGGGAGAGGGCGGGGTCGAGCTTGATTCCGTGGCTTCGTTCGTGGCTATCATGCGCGGGCGGCCCTCTCTGCAAGTCTAAATGAGGTTTTTACCGTTTCTGAGCGTCTCGAATAGGGAGTTGAACGGCGCGCCGGTCGCCCCGTTCGGGACTCCGGGATAATCGCCGCTCCAATTCCAGCAGGTCGCGAAGATATCGAAGTGGATCAGCGGGCCCTTGGCGAATTCCTTAAGGAAGTGCGCGGCGACGTTCGACCCTCCCCCCATACTAGCATGCGCGGGCAGGCGGCCCATATTCGTGAGATCGCCGAACTTCGTTTTGTTGCCGTTGGCGAAGGGCAGGAACTCTTCCCAGCAGCTGAAACGCTCGCCCCAGAGCCGTCCGGAGTTGTGCAGGGCGGTTTGCCAGGCGTCGTTCGCGAAGTGGACGGCGGTAAAGTAGTTCGTGAATTGGCGCAAGGCCGCGGTCGTCAGCGTCGCGGCTATCAGGGTCAGGGCGGGCTGGTACTTATCCTCGCCGTAGGACAGCGCGTCCGCGAGGATCAGGCGGCCTTCGGCATCGGTGTGCTCGATGAAGACCTTCGGCCCGCGGCGGCTCTTCACCAGCACCCCCGGCTTCATGGAATTGGCGTCCACCAGGTTCTCGCAGCTCGGGATCGCGAGGACCAGCGGCTCCTGGTAACCCGATTTCACGAGGGCCATGAACAGATGGGTCATGAGCGCGGCGCCGCCCATGTCGTTCTTCATCGCGTTCACGAAGCTCTCGAAGGCCTTGACGTTGATGCCGCCCGTATCGAAGGTTATGCCCTTGCC